>JBPCQO010000017.1:0-4243 GCA_050998035.1 Gemmatimonadaceae bacterium
CCATATGTGCGCTTCAACGTGCGTTGCATGTCCTCAAGAAGCGTGACGGTCTCGGGGTTGAGGTGGTAGGTGCGCTTGGGGTACGATTGGCGCGCGCTTTTTGGCTTGCCACCTGGCTGAGAATCTGGCCCGTCAACTTCTTGACCGGTTGGCTGGTTGGCTGGTTGGCGTGCTGATCCTTGGAAGAGCCGCTGGTCCCGTCCGACACCGCGCTCGGGTATTACCTGCTCGCTGAGATTCATACCGGCAAACGGACTCTTCTTCGCTGCCATACTTCTATGCCGCCCCTCTCCTCGACAGGTTCTGATGCCTATCGTCGGCGATCTCAAGAACCGTTTCCGCAGAAATCTCGCGCTCTTTCTTGTAGTAGGAGATGAGCAGGGCATTGTCCGCGAGGATGTTCGCCTCACGCGGCATGCCTGCGGAGCGCTCGTAAATGAGCCGGATCGCATCGTCCGTGAAGGGCTGGGAGTCTCCACCGCTCGCGACCGTCCAGCGAAAACTGATCATGGACTTCGTCTCATCGTAGGTGAGGGCATCAAGTGTGGACGCGAAAACGATGCGACTGCGGAAGTTGCGCAGCTTCGGGCGGCTGATCGTGTCGCGCAGTTCCTCCTGCGCGAAGAGGACGAGCTGCAGGAGCTTCACGTCGTTCGTCTCGTAGTTGATCAACTGCCGCAGGAGCTCGATCAACTGGGGCGTGAGGGTTTGCGCCTCGTCAATGATGAGGACAACCGTCTTTTCATTTTCGAGCGCCTCGATGAAAAGGAAGTCCTTGAAGATGTCGATCATCCCTTTATAGCTTCGATGGGTGATCTTGATGCCGAACTCCTGCGCGATCGTGCGTAGCAGGCTGAACGGTGTCGGGTAGTTGGGATTGGTGAGGAGGGCGGAGTGGAAGCCGTTGTCGGTGAACTTCTCGTGGAGGAGCCGGGCGAGACTTGATTTGCCCGTGCCGGTATCGCCGAAGACGGTAGTCAGACCCTTGTTCGCGCCGACGACAAACGACGTCTTCTCCAGCGCCATCGCATGCGTGGGGGAGAGAAAGAAGAAACGCGGGGACGGAACCGTCGAGAACGGCTCTTCGGTGAGGCTAAAGAACTTCAGATACGGTAAATCCATAAACGTTCGTGGCATGGTGGACGCACCTCCGATACAAAATGCCCGACTTGATGCCAACTCACATCAGTGTACGTTCACGAAAGCCCAATGTCAATAGGTGAATGTATGCATGTAGGAGAATGCTATTTAACCATCTAGCAAGATAGCAGGCTGGCTGGATAACTGGTTAGCAATCTAATGACTCCCCTTGGAACCAAGGACCATCGCATGAAGAGCGGACTGCTTCGCACGAGAAGCGCAGCATCATGGATGAGCAGCTTCTCAGCACGTTAGCTGGTTGGCAGGTCGGCTGGCTGACAAGACGAGAATGGCATTTCTTGCGGCAAAGAGAAAAGAAGGATGCAAACGTATAGTCAAACAAACGTGATGGCTGGTTAGACATCTGGAAAGCCAACCAGTTATCTGGTTAGCAATCCGGAATGCGACATATCGCCTGAGAACATACCGCGGAAGAGTGATGACGGCCTTTTCGTTCTCCCTGAGTACTTGTATACGGGCTCCATAGGCACGCCTGCGTGAGGAAGGAGAGAACGGAGGGACAAGACGTACAGGGAGCGCATCATCAGCGCAGAACCTCAAAGCGGCCATACTGGCGAAAATGGTCATCAAAGGCGAATGCCTGGGAGATACCCAAGCGATCCATGACCGCGAAGCTGATAGCGTCAACGAGGGAAAACTCTTTGTCGGCGTAGTGGGTAATGATCGCCCAACCCGCCTCTTCGTCTTTCTGCCGCACGCGAACGATCGTCGTTCCCATACTCTGCCGGTACGCAGTGAAGATGCGCACCGCATCCGCACGCGGTAGGCGAGAGAGAAGCAACGCGTAGGTTTCAGCGAGAACAAAGTTTGTGGTGGAGAGACGGCACGACACGTCAGTGAGACGCTGGAAGATCGCTGTGGCGGCAGGGTGATTGCGGTCGCTTGCGTCAGCCAACGCGTAATACGCTGAGCTGTCGATGAACACCCAGCGGCGACTCCACCGCGACGGACGATTCACTGCTTCGGTGCGGTGTGCTCGTGGGCAAGGTAGGTGTGCTTCTGCTCCGAGACATCGTTCGGGCCCGTCGAGTGTGCCGAACCAACGACGCTCCATATGGTGTCGTCCGGGGTCAATCCCGTGCGATGGATGACGCGCACAGTCACACCCATCGCTCCCTCGACAAGCGCCTCGGCGGGATGTTCCTTCAATCGTCTGGCAAATGAGTGCGCAGC
Source organism: Gemmatimonadaceae bacterium (assembly GCA_050998035.1). Lineage (GTDB taxonomy): Bacteria > Gemmatimonadota > Gemmatimonadetes > Gemmatimonadales > Gemmatimonadaceae > Fen-1247. Next base: position 2,335 of record JBPCQO010000017.1, read on the forward strand.
GTTTTGCACGGTCTCTTCCTTTGTTTGTGTCCGCTCTTTTTCCATCAGCTTCGGCATGGCACGCTCCTCACCGCGTGAAACCACATCAGTGTGAAACAGCGCGTTCTCTCTGTCAATCAGTTCCGACAAGGACGCACCGTCACAGCAATTGCTGTGACGACATATCGCAGAAGATCAGGCCATGGAGCGGGGAAGTAGGGAAGGGAGTGCCATCACCCTGCACGTCGCTCACCGCTTTGACAGGCGGCGATCGTCCTCCACGATCGGTATCGGCGCGGCGCGACCGAAGGAGGGGATTCCACGAGATGAGAGACATCCTTCGAAGTTTGAGGCAGTGAATATGTTCTTGGGAAACCAAGCGTTCACGCTGGTCTCACATACGGCGTGTGTGCACCGATCCGGCACGAGAAATCACTATGGTGCTCTGATGGAGCGATACTGGTTCTTCGCGGATATGTACTAGCTTGTTGATCGCTCGGGATGCAGACTCCCAAACCCTTCTTCGATCACTGCCCGCATTGGCATCAGAATGATCGCCCCATGCTCGACAGTGATGGCCACCTTGTCGCTGCGCTTGATCCCCAGTTGCTCACATAGCCGCATGGGAAGGGTTAATTGTCGTGCCGAGGTGATCGTTTTGTAATATTCCATCATTGTGTTCAGGACCGCAGGTGTTCCTCGATCCGCGTCACACGCTGTTCGAGCGCGCTGTGATGCTCGATGACGGTCGTCAGGATCGCCCCGTGCATCCCCTTGGCATCGGTGCATGGGCTTCTTCTCCTTGGCATAGTCGGTGGAGAGAGTATAGCACCACTCGGCAAGGGGGATGTCAGAAGGCGCCCCGCTGCATCTCCTCGTCCATCGCCTCGCGCGCCAAGTCAACGTAGATGCTCGTCGTCTCCGGTGAGGCGTGACCCAGCGCTGTGCCGACAATCGCCGGGGTTGCACCGCGCCTGAGCATCTGCACCGCCATCGTGTGGCGCAGCGAATGCACCGACGCATGGCTGATCCCCGCTGCTTGGCACTGTTTGGTCATGATGTTCTCAATGCCGCGTGGCCCGATGCCCTTCTCAAACTTCGTCAGGAAGAGGGCAGGGGAGTCAGGCGGCTCGCGCTCGGCAAGGTACGCCCTGAGCGCCGCGCATGCCCGGTCATTGAGCGTCACTGTGCGGCCGTGTGTGCCCCGTCCGACAACGCGGACGTGCCCGACAGCGGTGTCGGTAGACGGGGGAGAGGGGACGATATCGCTGGTCTTCAGCCGGGCGATCTCCGAGAGCCGCAGTCCCGTTTGGAGCGCCAACTCGATCAGTGCGGCGTCTCGCGGGTGATCGGACGCAGCATCCCGCAGGCGGGTGTACTCGTCCTCACTCAGCACACGCGGTGGCCGGGTCTCACGCTCCGGTGGCAGGAGGTCCTCGGCGGGAGAGTGGCGAATCACGCCTTCCTGGACAAGAAACGCAAAGAAAGAGCGGATCGCTGCCACACTGCGCCGCCGCGTGCTGGCGGCATGCCCCAAGACCGCACACTGGCCCAGGAAGCCCACCAGATGGCGTCGCTGCACCATTGTGACCGAGCGGATATGGCAGCGCTCCTCGAGGTACTGGATGACACCAGCGACATCATCCCGCTACTCCCGCTTGGACCGCTCGGCATACCGGCGCGTCGTCTCCAGCCACGCGGCATAGCGGTCAAAGCAGTCACTCAAGGAATGGCGGCTGAGAATATTGATGTTCATAATGATACGCTAATTATACATCACCCACGCACCTTCGTCAAACCCCCAACCTCCTCCTTTCTTCACTGCCCGGCGCCGGACGGGCGGGGTGGGGAGGTGCGGGAAACTGGGGTGGTTTGGCGAAGAAATGCTCATCACGGTAGCGAATGCCGGGAAGTCGCTGACCAGATGATC
>JBPCQO010000024.1:0-49167 GCA_050998035.1 Gemmatimonadaceae bacterium
CTTGCCGCGGCGCTCCGCAACCCCTATCCTCCTCAGATGCGGATAACAACCTGGGCGGAATACGGCGTGATCTGCGCGCTCCATCTGGCGCGCCGCGTCAGCGAGGGCCCCGTGACGGGTCGCGACATCGCCGCCAAGGAGAAGCTCCCAGCCGATTACGTTGAGCAGATACTCCTCAGACTCCGCCGGGCCGATGTGATCAAAAGTGTGCGCGGCGCGCGGGGCGGGTACATGCTTGCCCGGCCGGCGACAGAGATTTCCATCCGCGACGGTATCCACGCCTCCGAGCTCGAGACCTTCAGTCTGCACTGTGTCACCCACCCGGTGGGCGAGGACCGCTGCTCCGCATCGCACGAATGCAGCATCCGGCCAGTGTGGCTGATGCTGCAGAAGAAGATCGACGATGTGTTGGAGGGCGTCGCGCTCGCGGAACTGCTTCAGGACGAGCCAACCGTCCGCGCCCGCGTCGGGCTGCCTATCCTGGAGACCGTGTAAAGCACTGTGGGCGACCGGTGCCGGTCGCCCACAGTGCTCGATAACCCAGGGCGAACCCCTACAACCAAAATGCTCGGAGCGGGACTTGAACCCGCACGGCCTCTCGGCCACAGCATTCTGAGTGCTGCGTGTATACCAGTTTCACCACCCGAGCAAACGCGGCGTCCGTCCGCCGCGAACGTCCAATTGAAAGGCTGTATCGCCCTCCATCCAGAGCCTTTCAACATAGCCGCTCATTCGGGGTGGCGCAACGCTGCCCTCGCCCCCTAATTTGCCATTCATGCCTGCTTCCGTTACCACAGAGCCGGCGCGCCAGTCTGTTGCTAAGAACCGCAGGGCGTCGCACGACTACCAGATCCTCGATAGCTGGGAAGCCGGCATCGTCCTGACCGGGACCGAGGTCAAGTCCCTCCGCGACGGCAAGGCAAACATCTCCGATGCCTACGGCATTCTGCGCGATGGGGAAGTCTATCTCATCAATCTCCACATCTCTCCCTACGAGCGCGGCGGCTACGTCAACCACGAGCCCACGCGCACGCGCAAGCTTCTGCTCCACCGCCGCGAGATTCGCAAGATGATCGGAGCCGTGGAGCGCCAGGGACTGACCCTCGTCCCATTGGAGCTGTACTTCAGCGGTGGCCGCGCCAAAGTCGCCCTCGCCCTCGGCAAGGGCAAGAAGCTGCACGACAAGCGTGAGGATGCCAAAAAACGCGATGACGAACGCGACATGGCGCGGGCAATGAGGAGCAACCGATGAGGAGCAATCGATGATCGTCGCCGCCTTCATGCTCCTGCTCCAGACCGCCGCTACGACAGCTATCCGGCGCGCCGACTCGCTCCCGGCCGCTCCGTCGGTGGTGCAGATCAACACCGCGAACCGCCAGGGAACGGTCGCCGTCACCCAGCTGGACGGCGTATCCGTTGTTTCCGGTGTCAAGCTCGCCGCTGCACTCGGCGGCACCTTCCGCATGACGTCCGCCGGCCATTACTCGCTGACGCTCGGCGATACGCACATAAGCTTCACCGACGCCGTCCCATTTGCCGGATCCGATAGCACTATCGTTCCACTGACGTCCGCTCCTCGGGTGGTCGGTCAAACGGTGTACCTGCCGCTTTATGTCGTTTCGGAGCTGGTACCCCGCTTCTTCACCGGCTTCATCTATGACACCGATCACGCGCAGCTCCGTGCATTCAACACGGCCGCGCGACGGGTCGTCCAGGCCGACTCGCCGTCGGTAAGCGAGCGGCGTTCAACCGACAGCGGACGCGCGCAGTCTGTTCCCGGCACCGCGGTAGCCGCCGACGCAAGCGCCAGCGATCTCCCCGTTCGCCCGCGCCGCGGTGGCCGCCGGCTGGTGGTGGTCGATGCTGGCCATGGCGGCCCTGACAATGGCATGACGGGCCCAATTGGCGGCGGCCCCAAGATCTATGAGAAGAACATCACCCTCGCGGTCGCGAAGCTCGTCGCGCAGTCGCTGCGCGATGGCGGCGTCGACGTGCTCATGACGCGAACCACAGACACGTTGATCGCGCTGTCGGACCGCGGCCGCATCGCCAACAAGAACCATGGTGATGTCTTCGTCTCGGTCCACGTGAACGCGACCGGGATGCGAGGGCGCGAGGCTGCGCGCGAACGCGGCTTCGAGACCTACTTTCTGGCCGAGGCAAAGAGCGAGGACGCGCTGCGCGTTGAAAAGATGGAAAACGAGGCGGTGAAGTTCGAACACGGCGTCAACGCCCCGAAGGGCGATCCGCTCAGCTTCATCATCAACGACATGGCGCAGAACGAGCACCTGCGCGAAAGCGCCGATCTCGCGCAGATCATTCAGGACAACTTCAAGAGCTTCCACCCCGGCCCCAGCCGCGGAGTGCAGCAGGCTAATTTCGCGGTGCTGCGCGGCTCCTACATGCCCGCGGTACTGGTCGAGATCGGATTTGGCACCAACCCGCTTGAAGCGGCATACCTGAGCGATACGGATAATGAGCGCACCATCGCTCGGTCCATCGCAAAGTCAGTTCTCTCCTACCTCGGCCGCTATGATGCACGGGTCGGGGGAGGGAAGTGACGGATCTCAAAGTGCGAGCTGCCGGCGTCGACTTTCAAAACCCGATAGTACTCGCCGCTGGTACCGCTGCGTTCGGTCGCGCGCTCGACGGCGTGGTGCAGCTCGATGCGTTGGGCGGAGTCGTCACCAAGGCCGTCAGTCTGGCGCCGCGTAAGGGAAACGCAGCGCCACGCGTGGCCGAATTCGACGGAGGCATGCTCAACGCGATCGGACTCGCAAATCCCGGCATCGCTGCTGTGAAGCGGACCGAGCTACCGTGGCTCGCGGCTAACGTCACTCGTGCGCGCGTCATCGTGAACGTGGTCGCGGATCGCGCGGAGGACTTTGCTCAGGTTGTACGCGAGCTGGACGACAGTGCGGTCATCACCGCGTACGAGCTGAACGTCAGTTGCCCTAACGTCAAAACGGGCGGCACGGAGTTCGGCGCCGACGTGGGGACCCTCGCCGCAGTTGTAACCGGTGCCCGCGCCGCGACCTCTAAGCCCATTTTTGTGAAGCTGTCGCCAACGCTGCCGGATATCGGGGGCGCCGCTCGAGTCGCGGCCGATGCCGGTGCAGACGGCGTGACGGTGATTAATACCATTCCTGGGCTGGTGATCGACGTCGAAACGCGGCGTCCCCGGATAGGGTTCGGCAGCGGCGGCGTGAGTGGCGCGGCGTTGCTCCCGGTCGGGGTATTAGCAACGTACAGAGTACGCCGCGCAGTCGATATTCCCATCATGGGCGTAGGTGGCGTGTCGAGCGCAACGGATGCGCTGCAGTACCTGATTGCCGGAGCATCGCTCGTGGCGATCGGTACGGCAGCACTGCGCGATCCACGTGCCCCCGAGCGGATCGTGCGCGATCTGGATCGATGGTGCACCAAACATTCAGTAGCGAGCGTAGCCGAACTGGTCGGATCGCTCGAGTGGACGCAATAACCAGGGCCGACAGGATTGATGGGAGTGACAGGTGATGCAACGGACTGCATGACAGGGCCGACTGTAGGGGGGTCCGGCGGTCGCCCGCTTAATCCTGGGATGGAACCCGCAGGACTGACCACAACGCCCATTGTGGCTCTGGACTTTACAGATCCGGGGGCTGCGCTGGAAATGGTCGAGCGGCTGGGCGGCCGTTGCCGGTTTTACAAGGTAGGGAGTGAGCTGTTTACCGCCGCCGGCCCCGGATTCGTGCGCGAGCTACGCGAGCGCGGCTGTCGCGTGTTTCTGGATCTCAAGTTCCACGATATCCCCAACACCGTGGGGAGAGCCGCGGCCGCTGCGTCAGCGCTGGGCGCGTCCATCCTTACCGTGCACGCCACTGGTGGTGAGCAGATGATCCGTACCGCGGTCGCGAACGCCGGAGATCGCTGCGGCGTGTTCGCGGTGACCGTGCTCACTTCGTTCGACGCGCCCCAGTTGGGCGCCGTGTGGGGCCGCGAAGTGGCGGATCCGGACATGGCGTGGGAAGTGACGAGACTCGCCGATCTGGCGCTGCGGAGCGGTGCGCGTGGGGTGGTGTGCAGCGGGCACGAAGCCGGCGCACTCCGCACCCACTTCGGCGACGCCCTGCAGCTCCTGGTGCCGGGTGTCCGGCTCCCCGGTAGCGCAACCGACGATCAGGCACGAACCGTGACCCCGCGCGAGGCCGCCACGGCCGGCGCATCGTACGTTATTCTGGGCCGGACAGTCACTTCGGCATCAGATCCGGCAGCCGCGATGGACGAAGCGGTTGCGTCGCTTGGGTGACCGGACTATTTTCAAAGGCTGACCCAAAATTCGGAGCAGTTAGTGAAAGTTCGTAGCAGCGTGAAGCCGATCTGCGAGCACTGCAAGGTGATCAAGCGTCAGGGGATCATCCGTATTATTTGCAGCCGCAATCCCAAGCACAAACAGCGTCAGGGTTAACGATGGCTCGTATTGCCGGCGTGGATCTTCCACGTGACAAGAAGCTCGAGATCGGGCTTACATACATTTTCGGAATTGGCCGCCAGACGGCGCAGCGCATTCTCGCGGCAACGGGTGTGAACCCGTCCCAGCGGGTGCGCGATCTCAGCGACGTTGACACGAACAAGCTCCGCCAGGCCATTGAGCGCGACATCAAGGTCGAAGGCGCGCTCAGAACCGAGGTAGCCATGAACATCAAGCGTCTCATGGATATCGGTTCCTACCGTGGCACGCGCCATCGCCGTGGTCTCCCGGTTCGAGGACAGCGCACGCACACAAACGCCCGCACCAAGAAGGGGCCGCGCCGCGCCATTGCCGGCAAGAAGAAGGTCACGAAGTAACTTATGGCTACCGCAAAGAAAGCTAAAAAGATCGTCGAGGCCGAGGGCGTTGCCCACGTCTCTGCGACATTCAATAACACCACTATCACCGTCACCGACGTCCGCGGGAACACCATCTCGTGGAGCTCGTCGGGAAAGGCCGGTTTCAAGGGTTCCAAGAAGTCCACTCCGTTTGCCGCGACAGTTGCGGGTGAGCAGGCCGGCCGCGAGGCATTCTCGGCTGGCGTTCGCCGCGTGAATGTGCGCGTACAGGGGCCGGGCTCGGGTCGTGAGTCCGCCATTCAGGCGCTCGCCACCGCTGGGCTCCAGGTCAAGTCGATTCGCGACGTGACGCCGATTCCGCACAACGGTTGCCGCCCGCCCAAGCGGCGGAGGGTTTAACCGATGCGGTACACCGGACCGAGTTGCCGTCAGTGTCGCCGAGAGGGGACCAAGCTCTTCCTCAAGGGGACCAAGTGCTTTACCGAAAAGTGCCCGGTTGAGCGTCGCCCCACCCCGCCCGGCCAGCATGGCGCGAGCGTGGCACGTCGCCGCAAGATTTCTGAGTATTCCAAGCAGCTGCGCGAGAAGCAGAAGATCAAGCGCATCTATGGCGTCAGCGAAAAGCAGTTCCGTAATACGTTCGAGCGCGTCACCACGCTGCCGGGCGTCACGGGTCACAATCTGCTCGCCGCTCTGGAAAGCCGCCTGGACAACATCATCTACCGCATGGGATTCGCGCCGAGCCGCAAGTCGGCTCGCCAGCTCGTCCGTCACCGGCATGTCGAGGTGAATGGACAAACGGTAGACATTCCAAGCTTCCTGGTGCAGCCGGGGCAGGAAGTCCGCGTTCGCGCCAAGTCGCGCGAGCAGGCCTCCATCCTCGTCGCGATGGATCAGTCATCCCGTGGCGCGCCGCTGTCATGGATCGCCGTCGACAAGGAATCGTTCAGCGGTCGCATGCTGGAGCGTCCGACGCGGCCGAACATCCCCATCGCGGCTCAGGAGCAGCTCGTCGTCGAGCTGTATTCGAAGTAGTAAAGCGCGGCCTTAGCCGCGCCGTAGAAAAGAAGGAGAGCGCGGTTTCGACCGCGCATTATATCGGAGCCCTAACCTCCGTTACGGGCCTACCACGCGTTAGGGGCGAGGTAGGACGTGCACAGTGATCATATAAATGGCTAACGCAATCGACCTCCGCGGGCTTGTTCGCCCGCAGCTCGTAGAATCAACCAAGCGCGAGGACAATCCGAACGTCGCCGAGTTCCGGCTTCAGCCGCTCGAGCGCGGCTTCGGACACACCCTCGGCAACGCTATGCGCCGGATGCTGCTGTCCTCGCTGCGCGGCTCGGCCGTGTGGGGCTTCCGCATTGACGGCGTCGTACACGAGCACCAGACAGTTCCCGGTGTCGTCGAAGACGTTCATCAGATCATTGGTAACCTGAAAGGCCTCACGACTCTGCTCGATGATAATGTCGAGGGTACCGTCGTGCGCATTACCAAGAAGGGACCGGCCGACATCAAGGCGGGCGACATTCAAGGACAGGCGGGACTGACGGTGCTCGATCCCGAGCATCATCTCTTCACGCTGCAGGACGATCGCGACATCAGCTTCGAGCTGTACGTGAATCACGGCCGCGGGTACGTCGAAGCCGATCAGCACGTGATCGACCGGAACCTTCCCGTCGACCTGGTACGGATCGATTCCATATACAACCCGGTGCGCCGCGCGAACTTCAGTGTTGATGCGACGCGGGTTGGACAGCGCACCGATTACGATCGGCTCACATTGACGGTGGAGACCGACGGGACGTTGTCGCCGGAAGAAGCGGTGAGCTACGCGGCCGCGCTGGCGCAGACGCACTTCCAGTACTTCACCGGTTTCGGCTCGCACGCGTCCGCCCCGATCGTTCCTGGTAACGATCTTGGTGGCAACGATGCGGCTCGGTTGGCTCAGCTGTTCTCGACGCCGATCGAAGATCTAGAGCTGTCGGTTCGGTCGGTAAACTCGCTCAAAAACAGCGACATCCGCACACTCGGCGATCTGGTCAGGCGAACCGAGGATCAGATCCTCGACGTCAAGAACTTCGGTAAGAAGTCGCTGAACGAAATCGCGGAGCTGCTCGAGCGTGAGAATCTGAACTTTGGTATGAAGTTCGAGCAGTCAGAAGAGGGAGTCCGGATCACAGATCGCGGTACTCCGCCCAACCGCGCCGCGTTAGCGGAAGCGGCCGTAGGCGACGACGAAGAGTAGCGCGCAGCCCGCGCCGCTTTCTCAAATAATCACAGGACCTAGTCATGCGTCATAGAAAAGTTGGCCGGCAGCTTCGCCGCACTCCCGAGCAGCGGCTCGCGTTGCTCCGGAATTTGGCTCAGTCACTGATCCAGCACGGGGCGATCGAGACCACTGAGGCCAAGGCCAAGGAGCTGCGTCCCTTCGTGGAGAAGCTGATCACAAAGGCCAAGGAAGGAACGTTGCATTCGCGTCGCCTTGCCGCACGCCACGTGCAGCAGCGCAAGGTGAACGATAAGCTGTTCCAGGAAGTAGCGCCCAAGTTCGCCACACGGCAGGGCGGGTACACGCGCATTCTCAAGACTGGCCACCGCAAGGGTGACGGCGCTGACATGGCACGCATTGAACTGGTTCCAGAATGACCACCGAAAAGAGCCAACTCGCTGAGAAGCGTACGCGCGGAATCGAGCGCAATAAGTGCTACGCCTGTGGCAAGGGTGTTGCGTTCGGCAACAACGTCTCGCATGCCAACAACAAAACGCGCCGCACGTGGAAGCCGAATCTGCAGGTTGCCCGTATCGCCATGGCTGACAAGATCATCAAGGTGAAGGTCTGCACCAGCTGCCTGTCGGCCGGGAAGGTTGTACGTGCTCCGCGTGCTCAGGCCACCGCCGTCTGATTTGCTGCTGCTGGAGCGAGTGGTCTGACGGATGGCTCAGCCCGTCTCGTCAGACATTCCCAATCTGTGCAATCGGGGCGACTCGCCGGTCGCCCCGTTTTTGTATCTTTGAGCGTCGAAATGCCCAAACGGACTGATCTCAAGCGTATCCTCGTCATCGGCTCCGGCCCGATTGTGATCGGGCAGGGGGCGGAATTTGACTATTCCGGAACACAGGCAACCAAGGCGCTCAAGGAAGAAGGGTACGAGGTGGTGCTCATCAACTCGAACCCGGCGACAATCATGACCGACCCGGAGTTCGCCGACGCCACGTACATCGAGCCCGTGACGCCGGACTTCGTCGAGCTTGTCATCGCCAAGGAGCGACCCGACGCGCTGCTACCAACGATGGGCGGTCAGACTGCGCTCAACGTCGCCATGTCGCTGAGCCAGAACGGAGTGCTCGAGAAGTACGGCGTGGAACTGATCGGCGCCGATGAGCGCGCGATCAACATGGCCGAGGATCGCGAACTGTTCAACCAGGCAATGCGGCGCATCGGGTTGCGTGTCGCGCCCGGAGGCACCGCGACGACGTTCGACGAAGCGCTGGTGCTAATTGACGTCGTCGGTTTTCCCGCGATCATCCGTCCAGCGTTTACACTCGGCGGGAGCGGCGGCGGCATCGCGTACAATCGCGACGAGTACGAGGGCATCGTGCGCCGCGGCCTGGATCTGTCGCCAATGAGCCAGGTGCTCATAGAGCGTAGTCTCATCGGATGGAAGGAGTTCGAGCTGGAAGTGATGCGCGACGTGGCGGATAATGTCGTGATAGTCTGCTCCATCGAGAACATAGATCCCATGGGCGTACACACCGGTGATTCAATCACCGTGGCACCATCGATGACGCTCACCGATCGCGAGTACCAGACGATGCGCGACGCCGCGGTCGCTGTGATACGGGAGATTGGCGTTGCGGCCGGCGGCTGCAACATCCAGTTTGCCGTCAATCCCGTCGACGGTGACATGATCGTCATCGAGATGAACCCGCGCGTATCGCGTTCATCGGCGCTGGCGTCCAAGGCGACCGGATTCCCGATCGCGCGCATTGGTGCCAAGCTTGCGGTGGGCTACCGCCTGGACGAGATCCCGAACGACATCACGCGGACCACACCGGCGTCATTCGAGCCCGTGCTCGACTACGTGGTGGTAAAGTGTCCGCGCTTCGCCTTCGAGAAGTTCTCCGGCGCAAACGCGGGGCTCACCACGCAGATGAAATCGGTGGGCGAATCAATGGCGATCGGCCGCACCTTCAAGGAAGCTTTTCAGAAGGGGCTGCGTGCACTGGAGACGGGGCGCTCCGGATGGGAGATCGGGGCGCGGCTCATCGACGACAGACTCATCGACGACAGCCTGGAAGCGCTGCGTGCGGGGCTGCGCCAGCCCACACCAGAGCGCGTCTTCCAAGTGAAGCGCGCACTGCTCGGCGGGATGACCGTAGCCGAGCTGTACGAGCTGACGTTCATCGATCCGTGGTTTCTGGATCAGATGAGTGAGCTGGTGCACGAGGAGCGGCGCTGGACCGCTCTGCCGGAAATCACGCGGGCAGAGATGCTGCGAGCGAAGCGCATGGGCTTTTCCGATAAGCAACTCGGCAATCTGCGCGGTGAGTCGGAGGGCGAGATGCGTGCGCGCCGGTGGGCCATGGACGTGCGTCCCGCGTACAAGATGGTCGATACGTGCGCCGGCGAGTTTCCCTCAGCCACGCCGTATCTGTACAGCTCATACGACGAGGAGAGCGAAGCTCCCCGCAGCGGCCGCAAGTCGATCGTCATACTCGGTAGCGGGCCCAATCGAATTGGTCAGGGCGTGGAGTTCGACTACTGCTGCGTGCGCGCATCGCTGGCGCTGCGAGAGCAGGGATTCGAGACCATCATGATCAACTCGAACCCTGAGACCGTCTCCACCGATTTCGACATCTCGGACAAGCTGTACTTCGAGCCGCTCACGCTGGAGCACGTCCTCGAGATCATCGACCGCGAGCAGCCAATTGGCGTGATCGTGCAGCTCGGTGGACAGACCCCGCTCAAGCTGACGCGCGGACTGGAGCTGGCGGGTGTCACTATTCTCGGAACATCGCCCGACGCGATCGACGTGGCGGAAGATCGGGAGCGCTTTGACGCGATCGCGCGCAAGCTCGGAATTCGGCAGCCGGACAACGGGATCGCGACAAGCGTCGAGTCCGCTGTCGCGGCGGCAGATCGCATCGGGTATCCCGTTCTCGTGCGACCGTCGTACGTGCTCGGAGGCCGCGCGATGGGGATCGTGTACGACGAGCCCTCGCTGCGCGAATATTTCGAGCGCGCGGTTCGCGTCTCGGAAGATCGCCCGGTGCTCATCGATCAGTTCCTGGAGGATGCGTTCGAGGCCGATGTCGACGCGGTTTCGGATGGGCATCAGGTGGTCATGGGCGGCATCATGCAGCACATCGAAGATGCCGGTATTCACTCCGGTGATTCCGCGTGCGTGCTGCCGCCGTACCTCATCGGCGAGCGGGAGCTGGCGGCAATGCGCGCACACACGGTGGCGCTCGCTGAGGCGCTCGGGGTGGTGGGGCTCATCAATGTGCAATACGCCATCAAGAACGGCGTGGTGTACGTGCTCGAAGTGAATCCGCGTGGTAGCCGTACAGGTCCATTCGTGTCCAAGACCATCGGAGTTCCGCTCGCGGCCGTGGCGGCGCGCGTCATGGCGGGCGAGACGCTGGCGGGAATCGGGTTTACAGAAGAAGTTGTGGCTCCGTACGTCGCCGTAAAGGAAGCTGTGTTCCCGTTCAACAAATTCCGCGAGTTCGACCCTATTTTGGGACCGGAGATGCGGTCGACCGGCGAGGTCATGGGACTGTCGGACTCGTTCGGGAGCGCCTTTTACAAGGCACAGTTGGCTGCCGACAACGGGATTCCGACCAGCGGCGCGATCTTCGTCTCGGTTAATGACTCGGACAAAACCACAGTAACTCCGATCGTACGGCGCTTCCATGAGATGGGATTCCGCATCTACGCCACCGAAGGAACCGCGCGGCATCTGCGCAATCTTGGCGTGAAGGTCGAGCGTGTGTTCAAGGTGCACGAAGGTAGGCCGAATGCTATCGATCTCATCGTGAACGGTGACGTGCAGCTTCTGATCAACACCCCGCTCGGTAAACGCGCGCAGACCGACGATTACTCTATGCGACAGGCTGCCATCGCGCACCGTGTACCGTACACGACCACGTTGTCGGCCGCCAACGCGGCATGCGACGCGGTGCTATCCGTTCGGTCGCGGCCGATGTCGGTCACCTCGCTCCAGGAATGGCACGCACGCATCGCGCTTGCGGGAACAACGGCAGGTGCGGCTTAGCATGGACGCCCCATTCATTCACGAATCCGCGTACATCGACGATGGCGCGCAGATCGGGGACGGCACCAAGGTCTGGCACTTCTGTCACGTGATGAGCGGCGCCGTGATCGGTGAGCGCTCTTCGCTTGGCCAGAACGTCGTCGTGATGAACGGCACGCGCATCGGCGACAACGTCAAGATCCAGAATAACGTCTCCATCTACGAAGGCGTCACACTCGAAGATGATGTGTTCTGCGGGCCATCGATGGTGTTCACCAACGTCATCAATCCTCGCAGCCACGTATCGCGCAAAGACGAATACCGCCCAACGCTCGTGAAGCGTGGTGCATCGATCGGGGCCAACGCGACCGTCGTCTGTGGCACGACACTCGGCGAGTACTCCTTCATCGGCGCCGGTGCGGTCGTTGCGCGCGACGTTCCTGCCTATGCGTTGATGGTGGGCGTGCCAGCGCGCCAGATCGGCTGGATGTGCGAGTGCGGCGAGCGGTTGCAGAGCACCGATGCACCGCTGTGTGGCGCTTGTGGCAAGGCGTACGTGCTCACGGCCGGGAGGCTTTCGCGTGGCTAGCAACTTTCGGGTGGCGCTCGTCGGTTGCGGGCGCATTGCCAAGAATCATCTGGAGGCAATCGGTCGCGTTGATGGTCTCACCCTCGTCGGTGTTGCCGACATCGTGCCTGACCGCGCTGCTGCAGCGGGCGCCGCCAACGGAGTACCATCCTTCACCTCACTGGAAGACATGCTTGCCGCGGTGGAGTGTGACGTCGTCACGATTGCGACGCCGTCCGGGCTGCATCCCGTTCAGGGGATTCAGATCGCGAGCGCTGGGAAGCACGTTGTGAGCGAGAAGCCGATGGCGATATCACTCGCCGGTGCAGATGCGCTCATTGACGCATGCCGTGATGCTGGGGTGCGACTGTTCGTCGTGAAACAAAACAGGTTGAATCCGGCGATTCAGCTCGTCAAACGCGCTGTGGAGAAGGGAAGGTTCGGCCGCATCCATGCCGCCAACTGCACCGTGCGCTGGTCCCGTCCGCAGGACTATTACGATCAGGCGCCGTGGCGCGGCACGTGGGCGATGGATGGCGGCGCGTTCATGAATCAGGCCTCGCACTACGTGGATCTCATTCAGTGGCTCGCGGGGCCGGTCGAAAGCGTGATGGCGATGACAGCGACGCAGGCGCGCCGGATCGAGGCGGAGGACTCCGGCGCCGCCGTGCTTCGCTTTCGCAACGGCGGCATCGGCGTGCTCGACGTGACGATGCTCACCTACCCGCGCAATTTGGAGGGATCGCTTACCATCCTGGGCGATCGCGGATCTGTGAAGATCGATGGCACGGCCGTGAATCGCGTGGATACGTGGCTCTTCGCCACTTATGACGATGACGACAAGCTGGTTGAGGCCGCCGTGACCAGCCCGCCGAGTGTGTACGGCTTCGGCCACGAAGGATATTACCGCAACGTCGTATCGGTGCTGCGTGGCGAGGCTGAGCCGGACACTGACGGGGTCGAGGGACGCAAGTCGCTCGAGATCATTGTGGCGATTTACGAATCGGCGCGTACGGGGACCGTGGTGGCGCTAGCGCGGGAATGATCGTCACGCCCCTTCAGCGAGGCCAGACGTGAAGCTGGAACGTGGCCAGGTTTGTTGACTTACCCCTGGCCTCGTGGCGATCTTACATGGCTGCAATGGCGGCACTCCCAAGTGTACGCCTTCTATTCGCCTGCCGATCCTCAATGGCCGTCCCACTTCTAGATCTTAAAGCCCAGCACGCAACGATCCGTGACCAGGTGCTCGACGCCATCATGCCCATCGTCGATGGGCAGACGTTCATCCTTGGTGAGCCGGTCGAGCGCTTCGAGCAAGAGGTTGCGGCACTGTCGGGGACCAGGCACGCCATCGGCTGTGCCAATGGCACCGATGCAATCGTTCTCGCGTTGCGGGCGCTCGATATCGGCCGGGATGACGCAGTGGTGACCACTCCGTTCACCTTTTTCGCTACTGCGGGAACTGTGCACAACGTGGGCGCGACGCCTGTTTTCGCGGACATCGATCCAGAGACGTTCAACATCTCGGTCGACGCCGCTGTCGAGGTCATGTCCAAGACTCCGGCCGCGAAGGCCGTTATCGCCGTCGATCTGTTCGGCCAAATGGCAGCGATTGACGAGCTGTGCGCGGCGCTCCCCGACAATACGCCCGTGATCGAGGATGCCGCGCAGTCGATCGGTGCGCGCCGCCTGGTGAACGGGAAGTGGAGAATGTCTGGGGAGCTATCGACCATCGGCACGTTCAGCTTTTTCCCGT
Source organism: Gemmatimonadaceae bacterium (assembly GCA_050998035.1). Lineage (GTDB taxonomy): Bacteria > Gemmatimonadota > Gemmatimonadetes > Gemmatimonadales > Gemmatimonadaceae > Fen-1247. The sequence goes on from JBPCQO010000024.1 coordinate 13,394, forward strand.
CCAAGAACCTCGGTGGCTACGGCGACGGCGGGATGGCGGTCACGCAGGACGATGGGCTCGCCGCCCGCCTCAAACGCCTACGTACCCACGGCAGCATCAAGACGTACTTCCACGAGGAAGTAGGCTACAACAGCCGGTTGGACGCCTTGCAGGCCGCTGTGCTCGCCGCCAAGCTGCCGCACCTGCAAGGCTGGAGCGCGGCGCGGCGGCACAATGCGGCGTTATATAACACTGCGTTCGCTGACCTCGACGGAGTTCGCTCGCCTGTGGTCGATACTAAGAACGAATCGATCTACAACCAGTACACTCTTCGGGCCCAGCGCCGCGATGAGCTGCTGGCGTTTCTCAAGCATCGGGGTATCGGGAGCGCGGTGTACTATCCGCTCCCGCTGCACCTGCAGCCGTGCTTCGCATATCTCGGGTACAAGGAAGGTGACTTCCCCGAGAGCGAACGCGCAGCCAGAGAAGCGATATCGATCCCGGTGTTCCCCGAGTTGACTGATTCCCAGCGGGATGAGGTCATCTCCGCCGTCCGTGCATTCTACGGCCACTGAGGCCTGAACCAAACTATGGATACCAAACAGCGTCTTCTCGATGCCATCGCCGACCGCTCCGCAGTACTGGGCGTTGTCGGACTCGGCTACGTCGGTCTTCCGCTCTCGCTCGAGTTCGCGCGGGCTGGCTTCAAAGTCATTGGCTACGACGTGTCCCAACGTGCCGTGGACCAGCTCAATAAGGGGATCTCGCACATCCAGGACGTCTCCTCGGATGATCTCGCGGAGGTCGTGAAAAAGGGTCTCTTCGAGGCGACGACCGATGCATCGCGGATTGCCGAGATGGACGCAATATCGATCGCCGTCCCGACTCCGCTGGTTAAGACTCGCGACCCCGACATGAGCTACGTCGTCGCTGCGACCGCGACGATCGTGAAGTACGCGCACCCGGGGATGTTGATCGTGCTGGAAAGCACGACGTATCCGGGGACGACGCGCGAGCTGATGCAGCCGAAGCTGGAAGACGCAGGTCTCAAAGTCGGGCGCGATGTGTTCCTCGCGTTCAGCCCCGAGCGCGTCGATCCCGGCAATCCGTATTGGAACACCAAGAACACGCCCAAGGTTGTGGGCGGTATCACGCCAGCGTGCACGGAGCTGGCCAGTGCTCTGTACGCCAGTTGCCTGGACACCATCATTCCCGTGAATTCAACCGAAACGGCGGAGCTGGTGAAGCTGCTGGAGAACACGTTCCGATCCGTCAACATCGGCCTCGTCAACGAGATGGCGATCGTCTGTGACAAGCTCGGTGTGGACGTGTGGGAAGTGATCGACGCCGCAGCGACCAAACCGTTCGGCTTCATGAAGTTCACGCCGGGCCCAGGCATCGGCGGGCACTGCATCCCGCTGGACCCGCACTACCTCGCGTGGAAAATGCGGACACTTAATTACAAGACGCGCTTCATTGATCTCGCGAGCGAGATAAATTCGGAGATGCCAGCGCTGGTCGTCGAGAAGGTGGCGAAGGCGCTCAATGACGAGCGGAAGGCGGTGAACGGGAGCAATGTTCTCGTGCTCGGTGTGGCGTACAAGAAGAACATCGACGACATGCGTGAGAGCCCCGCTCTGGACGTCATACGGCTGCTGGAGGATCGTGGTGCAAAGGTTACCTACCATGACGCACACGTTCCTACCTTCCGTGAAGAGGGTCACACCTTCACAGGTGTGGAACTCACCGACGATGTTCTGCGGAACTCCGATGCGGTGGTGATCGTTACCGATCACGATTCCGTTGATTACCAGCGGGTTGTAGACCTTGCGCCCGTTGTGGTGGACGCTCGCAATGCGACGAAGGGGCTCAAGTCCGATAACGGGCGCATAGTGCCACTCTCCTCACTGAACCTGCACGAATACGAGGCGGCGTAAGTCGCATGAAGATCGCTGTAATCGGTACCGGCTACGTTGGTCTGGTAGCCGGTGCCTGCCTGGCGGAAACCGGTAACACCGTGGTGTGCGCCGACCTCGATGCGCGAAAGGTGGAATGTCTCCAGCGCAATGAGATCCCAATCTTCGAGCCGGGGCTGGACAACATCGTCGAACGAAACCAAGAGGACGGCCGGTTGACGTTCACGACCGACGTTGCTGGCGCGGTCGCGCAGTCAGAGGTGGTTTTTATCGCGGTGGGGACGCCGCCAGATGAGGACGGCTCAGCGGATCTGTCGCACGTGCTTGCGGTGGCGGAGACCATCGGCAAGAATCTCGCGCGCGAGACTGTTGTCGTTACCAAGTCGACGGTTCCGGTCGGAACCGCCTCGCTGGTACGGCAGGCTGTCAAGCGTTTCGCAGCACACCCATTCCATGTGGTGAGCAACCCCGAATTTCTGAAGGAAGGCGCGGCGGTCGATGACTTCCTCAAGCCGGATCGGGTGGTGCTAGGCGTTGATAGCGATTTTGCGCGTATGGCGATGGGCGAGCTGTACGCTCCCTTCGTCCGCACCGGGCGCCCGGTTCTGTACATGGACATCGCTTCGGCGGAGATGGCGAAGTACGCGGCCAATGGGATGCTTGCAACGAGGATTTCGTTCATGAACGAGATCGCGGCTCTGTGTGAGGCGACCGGCGCGGATGTGGATCAGGTGCGTCGCGGGCTCGGGAGTGACACGCGCATCGGCCCCAGCTTCCTGTTTCCGGGGCCGGGATACGGGGGAAGCTGTTTCCCGAAGGACGTTAAGGCGCTGGTAAAGACCGCATGCGCCGCGGGGGTCCCGCTCGACGTGCTCGCCGCCGTCGATCGCTCCAACGAGCGGCAGAAGCGCTACCTAGGCAACAAACTAAGAGCGGCGCTGGCACCACACTTCCCCGTGGGCGGAGCGGACGACGCTGAGAAGCCCCTGGCCGGTGCTCATATCGCCGTCTGGGGTCTTTCATTCAAACCCGGCACTGACGATATGCGTGAGGCTCCGTCGCTCGTTCTGATCGAGCAGCTTCTGTCGGCTGGAGCTTCGGTCTGCGCGCACGACCCGGCCGCAATGGACGAGGCGCGCCGTCGGCTGGGTGAATCGATCAGGTACGCGGATACGGGGTACGACGCGTTGGTGGGCGCGGATGCGCTTGTCATCGTGACGGACTGGAACGAGTACCGGCACCCCGACTTTCAGCGCGTGAAGCATGGCCTCAAGCGTCCCGTGGTGATCGACGGCCGGAATCTCTACGACCCGGTCAAGATGGCTGACGTCGGTATTGTTTATCACTCGATTGGGCGGCCGCTCGCGGGCGCCAAGGGTCTTACTGCGTGAAGCATTTTCAACGCTCGCTTCTGATCGTGACCGCGGCAATTGGGATCGCGCTGGGCACGGCTGCGTGCCACAAGTCATTCGATCCAAAGATTTACGCGAGCAACTCGGATGCACTCTTCGCGGCGTCGCTCAGGGAGTTGAACCGCGGACACGCCGCTGACGCAGCCAAGGGTTTCGAGCAGCTAACGCGTGATCTCCCCGCGCGTGATCCGCTCCTCCCGCTGTCGTACTATTATCTGGGCCGGGCACAGGAGAAGGACGGCAGCCATCTTCTGGCGGCACAGAGCTTCGCGCGAATTGCGGATGCCTTTCCGGACGATAGCCTGGCTGACGATGCGCTGCTGGCAAGTGGGCGGGCTTACTCCAAGATGTGGCGCAAGCCGGAGCTGGACGCGCAGTATGGCGCCTCAGCCGAACGGACCCTGCAGTCGCTGGTGACGCTGTACCACGATTCCAAGCTTGTTCCGGCCGCGAACGTGGACATTGCGCGCCTGGACAACATGTTCGCCGAAAAGGATTTGCAGACCGGTCAGCACTACATGCATCGCGGCGCATACGACTCCGAGATTATCTACCTGAAGGACGTCATCCGTCTTCACCCCACGGCTCCGGCGGCGCATGATGCCTACCTGAGCCTGCTCACTTCGTACCGTGCGATCAAGTACTCGGCCGACGCGCGTGATCTATGCGATGCCATGACCAAGAATTACCCAAGCGACCGGGAGGTGCGGCAGCAGTGCGGCTCGGCATCTTCGGTGGCAGCTTCGACCCCCCGCACGTAGGGCACTATTTGGCGGCTGTGGACGCCGCCGAGCGCCTCGGTCTGGAACGCGTGATATGGGTACCGACGGCAGTTCAGCCGCTCAAGGCCGGCGCTCCGCACGCAGCCAGCGTGGGTGCGCGATATGCGATGGTGTTGGCCGCAACGTCGGCCGACCCAAGATTCGCCGCAAGCCGGATCGAAATTGACCGGCCCGGGTTATCTTACACAGTGGATACGGTGGAGGCGTTCGCCCGGGAATACCCAGACGCTGAGCGCTTTTTGCTGGTTGGCGAGGATGCCTACTTGCGGTTTGACGAGTGGCGCGATCCGGGCCGCATCCGAACGTTCGTCCAGGTTGAGGTTTTAGCTCGGCGCGATGACAGCGAGTATGCCGGCCGAGTTGTTGAGGTGTCGTCCACCGAGATCCGTGCGCGAGTGCGCGCTGACAAGTCGGTACGCGGCTTCGTGCAGGACGCGGTCGCCGAGATAATCGAATCCGAAGGGTTGTATCAATGGTAACGAACTTGTTCAGGAACGTCTTCGGCACCCGGCACGACCGGGAGCGGCGGCGCGTGCAGCCTCTCGTTGATGAGATCAACGAGCACTATGCACGTTTGCAGACGGTATCAGACGACGATCTGCGCGGTCAGACGACCAGGTTCCGCGCGCGACTGCAGGAGGCGACCGGCGATCTACAGAGCCGGATCGCTCAGCTGCGGGAGGAGAAGCACGCCGCCGCGGATGCGAAAGAGCGCGAGCGCATCGACGATGAGATTGGCGGCCCGGAGGGTAAGACCGGTCTGGAGGCCGAGCTCCGCGACGCCACGGCGGCGACGTTGGAAGAGCTGCTGCCTGAGGCGTTCGCTACCGTTCGCGAGGCGGCTCGCAGACTGGTCGGCACGCAGGTGATGGTGACGGGGCACGAGCTGGAGTGGAACATGGTCCACTACGATGTTCAGCTTGTGGGCGGAATCCAGCTGCACCGCGGCCGCATCGCGGAGATGGCAACCGGCGAGGGAAAGACGCTCGTCGCCACGCTACCGCTGTATCTCAACGCGCTCGCGGGGAAAGGAGCGCACCTCATCACGGTGAACTCGTATTTGGCGCGCCGCGATTCGCAGTGGATGGGACACGTGTACAACTATCTCGGGCTCACCGTTGGCTGTCTCGACGATACCGAGCCGGGGACCCCGGAGCGACGCGCTGCGTACGAAGCCGACATCACCTACGGCACCAACAACGAGTACGGCTTCGACTACCTGCGCGACAACATGGTCGTCTCGCTGGAGCAGCGGGTTCAGCGCGCACATGCGTATGCTATTGTGGACGAGGTTGACTCGGTCCTGATCGATGAGGCCCGTACGCCGCTCATCATTTCCGGTCCCGTTGGGAACGAAGGAGACGTTGAGTACGCGCTGCACAATCCTGCTGTGGGCCGTCTCGTCCGCATGCAGAGTGATCTCGTAAACACGCTTGCCGCCGACGGCGAGCGCGCGTTCCGCGAGGGCGATACCGCCAGCGCGGCGTTGCTGCTGTACAAGGCTCAGCTTGGTGCGCCGAAGAACAAGCGGCTCATCAAGCTGCTGAACGAGCCGGGCGTCAAGCAACTCGTGCAGCAGATGGATCTCAAGCACATCGCCGATCGCCGGTTGCCTGCCAGCAAGCAGGAGTTCAGGGACACCGAGGAGGATCTCCTCTTCGTGCTGGATGAGAAGGGGCATTCCGTGCACCTCACCGATCGCGGCATCGATTTTCTCTCGCCCAACGATCACGACGAGTTCATCCTTCCTGACATCTCGCAGGAAGTGCATGCGATCGATCACTCCACGGAGCTGTCACCGGCGGAGAAGATCGAGCACCGCAATACTGTGAATCTTGAGTACGCCAGTAAGGCCGAGAAGCTACACATAATTCATCAGTTGCTGCGCGCGCACTCGCTGTACGAGCAGAACGTGAACTATGTGGTGCAGGAAGGCGAAGTGCTGATCGTGGATGAGTTCACGGGGCGCACCATGCCTGGGCGCCGCTGGTCCGAGGGGCTGCACCAGGCGGTGGAGGCGAAGGAAGGTGTGAACGTACACGGTGAGACGCAGACGCTCGCCACGATCACGATCCAGAACTACTTCCGCATGTACGACAAGCTGTCCGGCATGACGGGAACCGCAGAGACGGAAGAGACGGAGTTCCACGAGATCTACAAGCTCGGCGTCGCGGTGATTCCCACCAACAGGCCGATCATCCGCAACGACCGCAACGATCTCGTCTTCAAGACCCGGCGCGAGAAGTACAACGCTATCGTCGAGGAGACGCAGCGTCTGTACGCGCTGGGCTTCCCGGTGCTGGTTGGGACGGTGAGTGTCGAGGCATCGGAGACTCTGTCCAAGCTGATGAAGCGCGCCGGCATTCCGCACAATGTGTTGAACGCCAAGTATCACCAGCGCGAGGCAGAGATCGTGGCCGAGGCCGGGCATTCCGGCGCAGTCACGATCGCGACGAACATGGCTGGCCGCGGTACCGACATCAAGCTTGGCGCTGGCGTGTTGGAGGCGAAGCCTTCGCAAGTGAAGGATGCCGAAGGGAAGCTCGTGGACATCGTCGAAGAGGGTGGCCTTCACATCGTCGGGTCGGAGCGGCACGAGTCGCGGCGCATCGATCGTCAGTTGCGCGGTCGCGCGGGGCGTCAGGGAGATCCAGGCGCGTCGCAGTTCTTCCTGTCGCTGGAAGACGATCTCATGCGACTGTTCGGCTCCGAGCGCATTGCCAAGCTGATGGATGCGATGGGAGCGCAAGAGGGGGAGGTGCTGACGCATCCGCTCATTACCCGCTCGATCGAACAGGCGCAGAAGCGAGTTGAGTTGCAGAACTTCCAGTCGCGCAAACGCTTGCTCGAATACGACGACGTGATGAATCAGCAGCGCGAGGTGATCTACTCGCTGCGCTCATTCGCGCTCGAAGGTGGCGAGGAGTTGCGCGGCGAGGCGGAGCGCATGATCGAGAAGGCCGTCGGGACTCGCGTCGAGACGGTGCTTGCGGAATCGGGGAGCGATGGTGCGCTCGACATCGAGCTGCTTCAGCAGGAATTGCTGATGCACTACATGCTGGGAGTGCCGGGCTTCGACACGCCGGGACAGTGGCCGACGTCGGTCGCCGCGGCGCGGCAACTGGCGGTGGACACCGCGCTCGCGGCGTTCGAGGCCAAAATGGCTGGGCTGAACGAGTTCGCGGGGCAACTGCTCTCGCTCGTGATGCTCAACGTGTTGGACGAGAAGTGGAAGGACCATCTGTACGATCTGGACCAACTGCGGAACGCCATCCACTATCGGTCGTGGGGGCAGCAGGATCCGCTGGTGGAGTACAAGCAGGAAGCGTACACGATGTTTGTGGATCTGATGCAGGACATCCATCACACCTTTGCCGAGCGCTTCGCGCGCGCACAGATCGTGTTTGAGGGACCGCCTCAGCCAATGGTGGAGACGATAGCGCCGCGCCCAGAGCCGCAGCGTCCGACCAAGCGATACAACGCGCTGGGGATTCTGGAGGACATAGTCGACGAGGTGCCTGAGCAGCCACAGGGAACCGAGGAAACGATGGACGTCGGACCCGCCGAGACGCCAACGGAAGACACGGCAACGACGCGCCCGGAGCCATCGGTGGTGGGGCTTGGCCGGCAGCGGTCACTCACTCCGAACGTGCAGAACGGCATGGGCGGCGCGCCACCAGGTGGAGATTGGACCAACGTCAAGCGGAACGACCCGTGTCCGTGTGGGTCGGGAAAGAAGTTCAAGAAGTGCCACGGGGCAGTGATGGCGTAGGTTACCGGAAAGCTAGGCCGATGCAGTTCGCATCGACTAGCCCCCGGGGCTGCCTGGTGAGCTCGTGCGCCGGTGCACGGATCATCAGGCAACGACCGTGGGCCGACGCTACAATTCACACCGCGGTCGGGTACGTCGCAGCCGACGCGTTCACGGGGCTGTCTTTGGCACCGCGCTAAGTCAGACGATGAGCTTTCAGTCGCGGCGTCGTACCGAATCCCATGGCGTCACCGGCCGGTGCACGACTGTTGATTGCGTCCTCAGGTCATCAGTGTAGTCGTGCCGTTCCGTTGACGAGCACATAGCGATCGCGTGATCGCTCAAGCCGTCCCGATTGCTCCAAAAGGATACCGGCTGCCCATAAGAGACGTTCCCGGCCGCGCGATTTGATCGTATTCATATCGCACAGCAATCAGGAGATCCTATGTCGGGTGTCGCAATTCGTGAGCTTCCATCAACCGAGCGCCCGCGCGAGCGGCTCAAGCAGCATGGTCCACACGCGCTGAGTGCGATCGAATTGATGGCGATACTCTTCGGCTCCGGCTCGGAGGGGAGATCGTCCATCGACCTCGCGCGCGATGTGCTGGGCTCCTCCCAGGGCTCGTTGCGGCGACTTGCTTCGCGCCCGGTCGCGTCGCTGACGACGGTGAAAGGAGTTGGAAGCGCGCGGGCGATTGTCGTCCACGCGGCTCTCGAGTTGGGGCGCCGCATGGTCGCGGAGCAACGTGACGAAGGAGCCGCGATGCGCGAGGCGCGTGATGTGTACAACGCGTACGCGCACAGGCTGGAGGATCTCCCCGTCGAGGAGTTTCACGTCGCGACACTGGACGCGCAGCATCGACTGGAGAACGACATTCTCGTGACGCGCGGGATTCTGAATTCGTCGCTGGTGCACGCGAGAGAGGTATTCCGGCAGGCGATCGCCGAGAACGCTTACGCGGTGATTCTGATCCACAATCACCCTTCCGGAGATCCAACTCCGTCGCCGGAAGATCGCGCTGTCACGACTCAGCTGGTGTCTGCCGGCAAGCTGCTCGGCATCGAGGTGCTGGACCACATTGTCGTCGGGCGCGGACGCTTTACGAGCTTTGCCGAGAGCGGGCTGCTGGTCTGAGTAGCCGGTCCATCTTGATGGCCAGAACCGTGGCCAGTTCACTACCTCCGGTCAAGGCGGCATATTGATACAGCATGTCGACCAGTGTACTACGGCCAGAGGGTGCGGCCGAGCGAGAGATCATTCCGGGGTGGGACACCAGCAAGGATCCCCTTTGGGAGCGGCTCGATACTGAGCTGATTTTGCGCGCGTACAAGTTCAGTGAAGAGGCGCATCGCGGTCAGAAGCGGCGCTCTGGTGAGGATTACGTGGTGCACTGCGTGGAAGTCGCCAAGATCCTGGCCGGTCTGCGCCTGGACACGACGACGGTGGTGAGCGGCCTCGTGCACGACGTGATCGAGGACACTCGGTTCACGCTTGCCGACATCGAGCGTGAGTTCGGCAAGGAAGTAGCGGCGATCGTGGACGGACTCACCAAGATCGAGCACCTGCCGGCGCATGCACCGCGTGACAGGCAGGTGGAGAACTATCGCAAGCTGCTCCTGTCCATCGCCAAGGACGCGCGGGTTATCATCATCAAGCTCGCCGATCGCCTGCACAACATGCGGACGCTGGAGCCGCTCTCGGAGGAGAAGCGACGCAGGATCGCGCAGGAGACGCGTGACCTGTACGCGCCACTGGCCCACCGTTTCGGCATGGCACGCGTGCGCTGGGAACTCGAGGACCTCGCGTTCAAGCATCTGGAGCCAGACGCGTACAAGAGCCTCGCCAAGCTGGTGGCCCAGAAGCGGGTAGAGCGCGATGACCTCGTCGCGCAGATGCGTGAGCCGCTCATCAAGGAAATGGCACGCGCGGGGATCGCCAACGCAGACATCACCGGGCGGCCGAAGCATCTGTGGTCCATCTACAAAAAGATGCAGATGCGCGAGAAGCCATACGAGGAGATCTACGATCTGCTTGCAATCCGTGTCCTGGTCGATTCCGTCCCCGATTGCTACCACGCACTGGGCGTCATCCACGATGGATGGACGCCGTTCCAGGAGCGGATCAAGGACTACATCGCGCAGCCCAAGTCGAACGGATATCAGTCGCTGCACACGACGGTGTTCGGCCCGGGACGGCAGCTGTTCGAGATCCAGATTCGGACGCGCGACATGCACCGTACAGCCGACTATGGCATAGCCGCGCACTGGCGTTTCAAGGAGAATGCCGCCAACGCGGATGAGCTGGACAGGCATCTACAGTGGTTCCGGCAGATCCTCGAACGACAGCTCGACGCGAAGACGCCGGACGAATTCCTGGAGTTTCTCAAGCTCGATCTGTATCAGGACGAGATCTTTGTCTTCACGCCCACCGGCGATGTGATCCAGCTGCCGAAGAGTGCGACACCGATCGACTTTGCGTTCGCGGTGCACACGGAGGTTGGGATCCACTGTTACGGTGCACGTGTGAACGGCCGGATCGCGCCGCTCACGCGTGAGCTGAAGAACTCGGACACTGTCGAGATCCTCACGTCGCCCACCGCGCGTCCCAACCGTGACTGGCTGGCGCACGTGCGAACGGGACGCGCGCGGCACCGCATTCGTCAGCGCATCCGTATGGAGGAGCAGAAGACGGCGGTGAAGCTCGGGCGCGAGATGATCGACAAGGAGGCACGCCGGCGGCGCGTGACGCGTCCAACGGACGAGGATCTGTCGGTGGCGGCGAAGGGGCTCAAGCTTCCAGATAGGAGTCACCTTGTTGCCGCCGTGGGTCAGGGACAGGTGAGTGGCGGCGACGTTATCCGTCAGCTTCATCCGGAGCTGGATACGGCGATCGAGCCGCCGCGTCCTGGGCCGCTGGAGCGGTTGGTCGATCGCGTGCGCGGAACCGGGCGGGGAGTACGCATTCAAGGTGCTGACGGGCTCCTGGTGCGGTATGCGCAGTGTTGCCAGCCGGTTCCGGGCGACGCCGTGTCCGGATACGTCACCCGCGGCCGCGGCGTGAGCATTCATCGCGCGGACTGCCCCAACCTGATGCTGCTCGATGATGAGCCGGAGCGCAGGCTAGAGATCGACTGGCAGGAGGTCCAGGGCGAGCGATTCGTCGTGCGACTCGGACTGGAGGCGACCGATCATCGCACGCTGTACGCGGACATCGCGAGTGCGGTGAGCGGGAACTCGACCGATATCCGAAGCTTCGAGCTAAAGAGTCTGGACGCACGCGTTACGGGCGCAATTGAGGTTGAGGTGGAGAACCTGTTGCACCTTCGGAAGGTACTCAGGGCCATTCGGAAGGTGAAGGGCGTCACCGAGGTGTCCAGACGCGAGAGCCTGGCTCAGTCATCCGAGGCCTATAACTCGTAGCGTGCGGCCCGGTTTGGTGCGGGCGAGCCGAGCAGGGCAGAGCAGTGTGCCTGGTTCGGCACCGCTCTTGAATGGATGGACAGACGATGTCTACAATAACCGATCAGCTCACGGAGCAAGGCCTGATTCTGCTGTCGAATCGGGAGCCGTACGAGCACATGCACACGCCCGACGGCGTGGTCGTTCGCTCTCCGGCCGGGGGGCTTGTCTCCGCGCTCGACCCCATTCTGCGCAAGGTGTCGGGGACGTGGGTCGCGTGGGCGTCAGGTGACGCGGATGCAGAGGTGACCGACAGCTCGGGCCGCAGTGCTGTTCCGCCTGCTGACCCCAGCTACACACTCCGGCGAGTATGGCTCGATGACGCGGACATAGAGGGCTTCTACCTCGGCTTTGCCAACAGTGCGCTGTGGCCGGTATGCCACATGTTCATTCAGTACCTCGAACTGCGTACCAGCCACTGGGACAGCTATCGTAGTGTCAATGCGCGGTTTGCGGCGGCGGTAGCGGAGGAGGCCGAGCGCATCGGGGGAAGCCCCATGGTGTGGGTGCAGGATTACCACTTCGCACTCGCGCCCGCTCTCATTCGCGAGCGAGTGCCAGGTGCGATGATCCACCATTTCTGGCATATCCCATTCCCACCGCCCGACATATTCAGGCTCATCCCCCTGGGTGTGCACGACGCGCTGCTTCGCGGCATGCTGGGAAACGATCTGATCGAATTCCAAACCGAGGGTTACGCGCGCAATTTCCTAGATACCGTGGAGCGAATGCTTCCGCGTCATCAGGTGGACAAGGAAGCGGGGACGGTGGAGTTCGAGGGACGGATCGTACGTGTCGGCGCGTTTCCTATTAGCATCGATGTTGGCGAGTGGGAGCGGTTGTCGTCGCTGCCCACCACAATCGCAGTTGCGCGAACGCTACGCGAGCGGTATGCAGCGCGAGGAAACAAGCTTGTGGTGAGCGTCGATCGGGTGGATTACACCAAGGGAATCATTCGACGACTCCGCGCGCTGGAGCATGTCTGGGCGGAGGATGCCGAACGGCGCGAGAGGTTCACAATGTTGCTCGTCGCAACACCATCACGGTCCGATGTCCCCGCATACGCGGAGCTTGAGCGCGATATGTTGCAGTACGTCGCCACGATCAACGAACGCTTTGGAACCAAAGACTGGACGCCCATAGTACTGGTGAATGAGAACGTGGATTCTGACCTGCTGGCAGCTGTGTACAGCGCGGCGGATGTTTGCCTGGTTTCATCGCTGCAGGACGGGATGAACCTGGTGGCGAAGGAGTTCATAGCTTGCCAGATGGAAGGTGACGGCGCGCTGGTGTTGAGCCGGTTCACCGGAGCGGCCGACGAGCTGGACGGTGCCATTCTCGTCAACCCATTCTTCATCGATACATTCGCAGACGGCATTCGCGCAGCGCTCGACATGCCGGAACACGACCGTCGCGTTCGAATGTGCACCATGCGGGCGCGACTGAAGCGGTCCACCATACACGACTGGCTGGGAGGAGTGTTGGGCGCCGCAGAGAGAGCGAAACCATTGCTGGCCGCGGGGCTGCTCGCGACGTGATCAGCGAAACGCTGGGGAATCCGCTGGTGGATAAACCCGAAGATATCGCCGCGCTCCTGAAAGCACGCCCGCTACTACTGATGCTCGACATCGACGGAACGCTGTGCGATATAGTGCACCGCCCCGAAGATGCGCGGGTTCCGGATGAGACTCGCGCTGTGCTGCAGCAACTCGCCCGGAGAGGTGACGTGCACGTAGCACTGGTGACCGGTCGATCGGTGGGCGACGCGCTGCGGATGGTAGGAGTGGATGGCGTTCACATCCACGCCAATCACGGGATCGAGATACTGCATCCAGGTGGGGAAACGGAGATCGAGGCTGGATGGGGTGCCGCGGCGCCGGCATTGCACTCCACGGCCGATGAGATCGCCGCCGTGCTTCCGAACTTTCCCGGCGCCTTTCTCGAGCATAAGGAATATTCGTTGAGCGTGCATTTTCGTGACGTGGATGCGTCGCGCACAACGGAGCTCTCCGCGGCCGTCGCTGCAATTGCCGCAACGCACGCGGTGCGTGTGGAGAGTGGCAAAAGTGTACTCAACATTGTACCCGCGATATCGGTCGACAAGGGAACCGCGGTAATGCGGCTCATGCGCGACGTGTTCACGCCGGGGATGTTCGGTTCCATTCTGTTCGCGGGCGACGACGTGACTGACGAGCACGCTTTCCGCGCGCTGGCGGATGTGCCCAGCGCCGTGACTGTGAAGGTCGGCGACGATTCCGCCCACACAGCTGCGAGGTACAGAATGTCCGGCCCGGCTGCCGTGCACCGCCTGTTGGATCTCATCCAGGCGCGGCGTTCATGACCCACGGCCACTATGACGCGATGCATCCCTGGAGGCTGGCCGATGACATTCCGTACGCGCCGATCTCAGCGTACGGCATCATCGGGGACATGCGTACGGCGGCGCTCGTCGGGCTGAACGGGTCGATCGATTGGTGCTGCCTCCCGGACTTTCCGTCCGCGTCTGCGTTTGCGGCGATTCTCGATTGCGCCAATGGCGGTCGCTTTCAGATCGCACCCGTGGAGCACCACACTGCAGAGCAACGCTATATGGCGGCGACGAACGTGCTGGTGACCACATTTCACGACGACTCGGGCGGCGTAGTCGAGTTGTGCGATCTTATGCCAGTAACGAGAGACGGCAGGCGCGGCCAGTTTGCGGAGATCCACAGACAGCTGTGCTGCACGCGCGGAACCGTCGACGTTGTCGTTCGCTTTCAGCCGCGACTCGACTACGCGGGAACGCCGACGCACCTCATCGCGCGCCGCAATGGTGTTCTCGCCACCGACAGGGATGATGAAGCGCTGGCGCTTTCAGGGCCCGCCGAAGTGTGGTGGCACCTGGACTCAGGGATTGCGACCGCGCGGTTTCGCATGAAGCAGGGCGACAGTGCCTGGTTTGTGCTTCGGTACGACGACGATGAGGTGCTTCCGATCGGGGACTATCGTTCGGGGGAGCGGCTGAACGATACTGTCGCATTCTGGGACAGCTGGGTGTCCCACGTTCAATACAAAGGCCGATTCCGCGCAGTGGTCGAGCGCTCGGCGCTCACGCTCAAGCTGCTCTGCTACGAGCCCACCGGTGCGATCATCGCGGCGCCAACAACTTCACTCCCTGAAGAGATCGGCGGTACTCGCAACTGGGACTATCGCTTTACCTGGCTTCGTGACGCCTCGTTCACGCTCGATGCGCTCCACGCTCTGGGGCAGGTGGGCGAGGCGAGCGCGTTCATGCGATTCCTCCGACGCGTGACGCGAAAGGCGACGGACTCGCATCTGCAGATCATGTACGGCGTCGATGGTAGTCGCGACCTGCGTGAGACCACCCTTCCTCAGCTTGAGGGATATCGTGGCTCGGGACCTGTGCGCATCGGCAACGGCGCGCATGGCCAGCTCCAGCTAGACGTCTACGGCGAGGTGCTGGCGACGGCCTTTCTCTGGAGTCGCACTGAGACGGTCGGTGAGGGAACCTGGGCCTCCCTCAGCAGGCTGGTTGACTGGGTCGCCGGTAACTGGCGAACGCCGGACAGCGGCATCTGGGAAGTCCGTGCCGGCGCGCAGAACTACGTGATGAGCAAGGTGATGTGCTGGGTCGCGCTGGATCGGGGCATACGCATGGCCGAGGAGTTTGTGCTGCCCGCTGATACCGCCCGCTGGGCAGCCGAGCGCGACGCTGTATGGAACGAAGTGATGGAAAAAGGGTGGAGCGACGTCAAGGGGAGCTTCGTACAGTACTACGGCAGCGAGGCGCTGGACGCGGCCAATCTCGTCATCCCAATGGTGGGGTTCTTGCCGCCTGATCACCCGCGTGTAAAGGGAACGATTGCGGCAACGCTACGAGATCTCACGAGCGAGGACCGGGAGCTGGTGTACCGGTATCGCAACGACGATGGGCTCGAAGGCGGCGAGGGAGTCTTCTCCATCTGCACGTTTTGGCTGGCGCAGGCCCTCGTTCTGTCGGGCGACGCAGCTCAGGGGGAGCGCATCTTCCAGCGCATGCTCAAGCACGCGAACCACCTGGGCCTCTACAGCGAGGAGCTGGAGCCATCGACGGGTGCGTTTCTGGGCAATTTCCCGCAGGGATTTACCCACATCGCGCTCATCAACTGCGCTCAGGCGCTGGCAAACGCGGGGCTGGGGTAACCGCCCGGATGGAGGAGATTTCGTACCCCAGGCACGAGTTTTTCTGATCTTTCGAACAGCCGTTCTGTCGCTCCTTCGGTTAAATTTCGGTATCCATGGCAACCTTCAATCTTGAGGCTCCATTCGAGCCAGCCGGCGACCAGCCGCAGGCGATTGCGGAGCTGATCGACGGTCTCCAGCGAGGCGATCGGTTCCAGACTCTCCTGGGCGTCACCGGCTCCGGTAAGACGATGACGATGGCGAACGTCATCGCGGCGTATGGCAAGCCGACGCTCGTGTTGTCGCACAACAAGACGCTCGCGGCGCAGCTTTACGGCGAGATCAAGAGCTTCTTTCCGCATAACGCTGTCGAGTACTTCATATCGTACTACGACTACTACCAGCCGGAAGCGTACGTCCCGACGACTGACACGTACATCGAGAAGGACGCCTCCATCAATGAGGATATCGACCGGCTGCGGCTGCGTGCGACGTCCAGCCTGATGGAACGGGAAGATGTCATCATCGTCGCAACAGTCTCCGCCATCTATGGACTCGGCGACCCTGTGGCATACCGCGAGCACATGGTCACCCTTGAGCGTGGTCAGAAGATCGCGCGCGATGACATTCTGCGCGCGCTCGTCAACATCCAGTATGGGCGCAATGACGTCGCGTTCGAGCGCGGGACGTTCCGTGTGCGCGGCGATACTGTCGAAATTCTGCCGGCGTACGAGGAGCAGGGTGTGCGCATCGAGCTGTGGGGCGACGAGATCGAGCGCATCAGCAAGATCGATCCGCTCACCGGCAATGTGATCACCGCGATGGAGCGCGCGGCGGTTTATCCAGCCAAACACTTCGTCAGCAATCGTCCGACGATCGAGCGCGCTGTTCGTCGCATTCAGGCTGAGCTGGCGGAACGGCTGCAGGAGCTGCACGCCACCAACAAGCTGCTGGAAGCGCAGAGGCTCGAGTCGCGCACCAACTTCGACATCGAGATGATGTTGGAGATCGGAACGTGCGCGGGGATCGAGAACTATTCGCGGCATCTGGCTGGCCGAGAGCCGGGCGAGCGCCCAGCGTGTCTATTCGACTACTTCCCTGAAGACTTTCTGGTAGTGGTGGACGAGTCGCACGTGACGCTGCCGCAGATCGGTGGAATGTTCAACGGTGACCGCGCGCGCAAACTTACGCTGGTGGATTACGGCTTCCGGCTCCCGAGCGCGCTGGACAATCGGCCGCTCACCTTTGACGAATTTCTCTCGCTCACTCCGCGTGCCGTGAACGTGTCGGCAACACCCGGCGAGATCGAGCTGCGACTTGGTGAAGGCGTGGTGGTGGAACAGATTATCCGTCCCACCGGGCTTGTCGATCCTGAGATCGAGGTACGGCCGGTGCGCGGACAGGTGGACGATCTGTTGAGTGAGATTCGCATCCGCGAGCGCAGCAACGAGCGTGTGCTGGTGACGACGCTCACCAAGCGCATGTCCGAAGATCTCACTGATTACTTGCAGCAGATGGGAGTGCGGGTGCGCTACATGCACTCGGACATCGACGCGATCGAACGTGTTGAGATAATCCGCGGCTTGAGACTCGGCGAGTTTGACGTTCTGGTTGGCATCAATCTTCTGCGTGAAGGGCTGGACATGCCGGAGGTGTCGTTGGTCGCGATCCTCGACGCGGACCAGGAAGGATTCCTGCGCAGCGACCGTTCGCTCATCCAGACTACGGGGCGAGCGGCGCGACACGTGAACGGCCGCGCCATCTTCTACGCCGACAGGATCACCGGGTCGATGAAGCGGTGCATGGACGAGACAGCTCGTCGCCGCGCAATTCAGACGGCATACAACGAAGAGCACGGCATTACGCCGAAGAGCGTGATCAAGAGCATCGACCAGGTCCGCTTCATCACACGCGTTGCCGACGCTCGCACCGAGCGGCAGACGCGCGAGGCGGATCAGGCTCGTCGCGTTGCCGAGCCGGCCGCGATGTACGGAAAGCCCGAGGACGTCGAGGCGATGATCAAGGGGTTGGAGGAGCAGATGAAGGTCGCGGCGAAGGAGCTGGATTTCGAGGCTGCGGCGCGACTGCGAGACCAACTGTTCGAGCTGCGCGCGAAGAAGGATGGTGGTAGCTCGCGCCGCGGTGGCTCGTTGGCGGGTGGAGCGCTGGCCGCGCTCCGCAAGGGGTAAGCGAGAGTGGACGCGCACCATCATGTGGTCCCGCCGCTGGCATCGCGCGGACACCTGGTCATGTCTGAGGCGGAGCTGGTGCACTGGGGTGAGCAGCTCGGCGCAGACGCGCACGCACCGCTGATCATCGCGCTTACGGGCGAGCTTGGTTCCGGCAAGACCACGCTAGCGCAGGCTATCTGCCGAGGCTACGGCGTGACGCAGCCGGTCACCAGTCCGACGTATGCGATCGTTCAGGAATACACATCGCCGCGCTCGGCGGTGTTTCACATCGACCTGTACCGCCTGGAACGTGAGAGCGAGCTGGAGCAGATCGGGTGGGATGAGATCGTGCACTCCAACGCGATGGTGATAGTGGAATGGCCCGAGCGTGCGGGTGCGCTGCTTCCGCACAATCACGTACCGATCACGTTGGATTATGCACCAGACGCCCCGGACTGCCGCATTCTGTTCGCAGGCTGATGCTGGACAATGTGCTTGTGATCGAGAGCTCGACAGCTCAAGGATCCGTCGCCCTGTTGCGCGAAGGTGTTCTCGCCGCGGTGGTTGAATTCAACGCGCGCGACGCTGTGACCGGAGCGCGCACCGAGGGTCTGGCGCCCGCAGTCGCGGAATGTCTGGCCGAGTCTGGATTGGGTGTGGGCCAGCTTACGGCCGTGATCTGCGGTGCCGGTCCTGGTGGCTTCACCAGTTTACGGTGCGCGGCTGCTGTAGCGAAGGCGATGTGCGCTGTGCTTTCTCTCCCGCTGTATGCGGTGTCATCACTGGAGCTGATGGCACACGGCGCAGCCGCGAGCGATGGCAACTACGTCGCCGCGCTGAGTGCCGGACGGGGCGAGTGGTTCGCGAGTCGCTTCAGTTGTGATACACAGCGCGTGCGCGAGTTTGCGGCCACGGAGCTGGTCACCGAGAGTGAGTTGCAATCGATGGTGTCTCGTGGTGACGCGAGACTCGTTGGGCCGGGGCTCGAGATTGACGTTCATCCGCGAGCCGAGGCGGCCGTCAACTGTCTGGCACGGATCGAGGCGGATGGACCTGTTTCGCTGGACGGGTGGGAGCCAGCGTATGGGAGGTTGGCGGAGGCGCAGGTAAAATGGGAGATCTCCCATGGACGAGCGCTCCCGGTATGAGCGGCAGAGTCGACATGGATGTGCGCGGTGCGGTCCACGATGGCGTGACTGACCTGACTAACGTGACTGTTAGTGTCCGCGCGGCAACGGATGCTGATCTGCCCGCTGTGGTGGTGATAGAGCGCGTGTCGTTCGGCGATGCGTGGACGCGTGGAATGTTTGCGTGTCATCTACGCGAATCTTCGAGTGACACGTTTCTCGTGGCGTGCGACGCGGCGCAATCGGTAGTCGGTTACGCGATAGTTCGTGTTATCGAAACCGAGAGCGAGTTGTTCAACATCGCCGTGCAGCCATCCAGTCGCGGGACCGGGTTGGGCTCGGTGCTGCTGGACGCGGTGATGCAGCGGTGTGCGGCTGCTGGGGCCGATGAGATGTGGCTTGAGGTACGCGCGTCCAACCATGTAGCCATAGCGCTTTATAGCGGGCGCGGCTTCGTTATGACCGGCAGGCGGAAGGGGTACTACAATTCGCCGCGGGAAGATGCGCTGGTGCTCCGGGCGGAGATGAGCGCCGTGTTGCAGGGCAGTGAATTGGTACAATGCGCCGGTGTTGGTTTGCCCAGCCAGACCGGCGACCGTATACTTTCATCGACGAGCCAACCATCTCGTCAGGAGACCATATGAGCCGCAGTTTGAACAAAGCGACGTTGATCGGCAACGTCGGTCAGGACCCGGAAGTACGCTCCACGCAGAACGGCGGCCGGGTGGCGTCGTTTTCGCTCGCGACCACGCGCACGTGGTCCGGCCAGAGCGGTGACAAGCAGGAAAAGACTGAATGGCATCGCTGCGTCGTCTGGAACGCCGGCAAAGGCCAGGGGATGGGACTCGCCGACGTCGTCGAGAAGTACGTAAAGAAGGGCGACAAGCTCTACGTTGAAGGACCCATCGAGTACAGACAGTGGCAGGACAAGGAGAACGTAACGCGCTACACCACGGAGATCAGAGTGCGTGAACTCGTGATGTTAAGCGGCAAATCCGGTGGTGACTTCGATGGAGAGGCCCCGCCACAACAGCGGTCGCGTGCCGCAGCGCCTGCTCGCAGTAACGCTGGGGGCAACTCCGGCAGCGGGTCGTCATCGTCGGCGGAGTTCGAGGATTTTCCGGCGGCATTACAGGATGAAGACGACGATCTGCCGTTCTAGCTCTCCGAGCTACTCGAGATAGCTTTCGAGTATGTCAGCGGGAAGGGCGAGGACGGCGTGGTTGGCGGTCCTCGCCCTTTAAGTTTGCAACCGGGTTGCGGTTACTGCGTGGGTCAGCCATGTTCGTGGCTGTTTCTACATTTGCTAAAGTGAGTACTCCGTGGAACGAGATCCACGCTACTGTGCCATCGTGCTCCTCGCGCTTTTCGTGCTTGCGTGTCCATGGGGCCAGTCAGGCGCGCAAACGCGACACGGCTCGACTGTACCAGCGGTTGTGTCAACGATTACGGGAACGGTGCGCGGCAGTGACGGAGCTCCGATGCCACTCGCTCATGTCACGTTGAGGACGGCGGCATTCAAGCTCGTCACGACTACTGAGGCTGATTCTGCTGGTCGCTTCGCACTCGCGTATGATGGGGGTGGGGGCGGCTCCGTCTACGTCGGCTTCGGCGGTGTGGGGCACGAACGATACGAGGAGGAGATTTATCTTGACCGGCCGCAGGCCATCTCACTGGATGCCCGAATCGCTGCATTGGTGTACACCGATTCCGTCACCGCCGTCAAGGCCATCGGCGACTTCAACAATTTTAAGTGGAGCACGGCGCGCCCGCTGACGAGGAATGCCGACGGCACATGGACGCTCGATGTCGCGACAACGGCAGACACCGTGGCGTACCAGTTGATTGGTGTGGGTGGGCGGGGCGGCATTCCGGGGACAGACGCGGTACGATATGCCTTCCGCGGACCGGACGACTACGCGGCGGTAATCCCGGTGCACAGCGGGAAGGCTACCATTGTTTTCAGGCCAGAGCTCCTACCACGTAGCACGCCGGCAACCCAGGTTCTGTTCCACGATCGAACGAGTCGCACGGCACGCGTCGCCGAAGTCTTGCAGTCCATGTCGGCGCACATGGAGACCATAATGCAAGGACAGCGGCATCCTGCGCCTGCCAGTGAGACGCCGACGGTCGCAGCGATGACGCGCAAAGCAGAGTGGGACCCTATCGCACAGACCGTGATTCAACAGATCAATACCGAACGTGACCCCGTAGTCCGCTCAGTGCGCCTTCTGGAGCTCATGCAAGTTGCTGTATTCGGCGCGACTGTTCCGCCCATCTACGGAGAGAAGACGCTGCATGAGATCTCACCAGCTTCGCCATTATGGGCGCTCCCCATCGTCGCGCAGGTCGGTCTGGTGACCCAGCCGGTGCTCGTCGCTGGTCAGAAGGGCGTTGCGCGCCCTACGCTCAAGGACAATCCAGATCTAGTCCCTCGATTCGTGGCGGTCACTGACGCCGTACTCAACGCTCAACACGGGGAAGAGGCCCGCGTGTACCTCATGGCTCGCGCCGTCGGTGAACTTACGAGCGTCGGGAAGACCGACCTGGCCAACGCCTACCTGAGCCGTCTCGAGGGTGAGTACCCCGACGCCGAAATGACGAAGAGCACGATGGCACAGTTCGGCAAGAGCCGCGTACTTCGAGTGGGCAACATCGTCCCGGCGTTCCGGCTGACGGCTGTGGCCGATTCAGCGGTCACTTACACGCCCGAGACGCTCAAGGGAAAGGTCTACATGATTGATTTCTGGGCGACATGGTGTCGACCCTGTGTTGCGCAGATGCCAGTGCTCCAGAAGGCATATACAGACTTCCGAAATCGCGGCTTTGAAATTCTAAGCGTCTCTGCAGACGATTCGCGGGAAACGGTGAATACGTTTCAGAATAAGCGGTGGAAGATGCCGTGGCTCAATGCCATCGCAATCGAGGGGCTTCATAGCCCAGAGTTCAGGCATTTCGAAATTTCTTTCCTTCCCCGCGCTGTTCTCGTCGACAAGGACGGGAAGATCATTGCTGCTGACGGTGATCTGCGCGACGCGGAGCTGGAGCGAACTCTAACCCGCGGGTTGGCGACGGCTGTCGTCCGGTGACTTCGCGATGTACTCGGGTATGAGGAGCGTCGCACCGGCGAAAATATTTAGTTCGGTCGTGGTACTCGCCTGCCTGTGCGCGTTACCCATCGTGACAAGCGACGCGCAGGAGATTCATGGTATCGCGCACATTGCTGGGATTGCCACTCCCTTACCTGAGGCATCCGTTGTTCTGATAGGTGCTGCAGGTACTGTTGTTGCGGGCGCGATCACCGATACTGGTGGCAGCTACATTCTCCGCGCGTCGCGCCAAGGCACGTACCGCGCGCGCGCGGCGCATCGGGTTCTCTCCCGATTCGTCGCACGCCTTGGAGCTGATACCCGGGTCAGGCGGTGACATACAGTCCTACACTCACTCCGTTCGCAACCCAACTGGCGAGCGTTCGGGTGGAACAAACGAGTCGGTGCGTCATCGCGCCTGAGGCTGGCGCAACGGCACACAGACTGTGGGAAGAAGCACAGAGCGCGCTCACGGCGGCGGCCGTTGCGGCGAACAACGCACAGATGGGATTCGTGCTTCGTCGGTTCGAACGGGAGTTGGATCCAGGTGGGTTGGCCGTGCGCGAATGAAAGTCCTGGGACAGCCGCACCGTGAGTTCCGAGCCGTACGCAAGCATCGCCGCCGAGTCGCTGGCGGTGTATGGATTCGTCGCGCCGCAGGGGCAATCCCTGGTGTACTACGCGCCGGATGCGAGGACGCTTACATCGAATGCTTTCGCGCGTACGCACTGCTTTCACCCGGTGGAGAACACGGCGCACCCAGAACTCATCGGTCTTGCGTTCGCGCCGGCGAAGAGCGGGACGAACGGATCACAGAAGGGACCGCTGACCCGCGACGCGTCCGGAGTGCTCTGGCTTGATCGTGCGAGTGCAGAGCTTCGGTACCTGGAATTCGAATATGGAGCGGGGGTGCTCACGCGGGGATCAGCGACCGATGCAACTGCGTCAGGACGCGTCGATTACCGGCACCTCCCCGCGGGTGCGTGGATAGTGAATCACTGGGTCATCCGCATGCCCGTTGTGATGAACAGGACTGTCATGGCGCCTGTTGCGGTGGCGAGCATCGAAGAAGGGGCCATACGTTCTCGCACCGAGACGTCCAACGTGGTCACGATCTGGCAGGCCGGCGGCGACGTCATCAGCACCTTTCCTGCCAGTGAACTGACGTCCGGCAGCATGTCGTCTTTTGGTCTGGTCAGTGGAAGGTTCATCGATAGCACCGCGCGAAGGTCTGTCCACCACGGGATTCCGGGAGTGCGCGGGCAGATCATGCCGGTTGCCCCCGTACGTGAGACTATACGAGTCGCTGTTACGGATACGGCCGGCGCGTTCATACTCGATAGTGTCCCACCGGGTGACTATCTACTCGATGCATCCGCACCGTCACTCGACGCGCTCGGCGTCGAGATCAGTCAACGCAAGGTTCATGTAACTGCCGCGACGAACCAGTCACTACTGACCACCGTTCCGCCCGAGAGTGCGGCCATCGCACTGCTCTGTCCGAGTGGCCTGTCGTCAAGAGACGCGGTGCTCCACGGGTGGGTGCGGAAGCTCGACGGGAGCGATGCCGCTTCCGTGGAACGCGTAACGGTGTCGTGGTTCGAGGTCACAGACAACCGCCAGGACCACTTCACCGGCGGGACTCACAGCCTTGCGACAATCACGAACCGGGAAGGCGAGTACATCATCTGCGGTCTGCCGCTCGGCAAACAGGTGCTAGTCGCCGCGTCGACTGGCACGCGTAAGAGCGTCCCGTTTCCGCTTGATCCCAGCCAAAGTCGAGATCGCCTCGCGAATATCACCGTCCCGACGGACGCCACAGCACGCGCTCCGGCGCAAAGGACGACGGCTTCTGGGAGACTTGTGACTGGGACAGTCAAGGATACCGCCGGCCAGGCAATCAGAGCAGCAGCAGTGCGCCTCGACAGCCTCGGGTGGCGCGCCGTCTCAGCAACGGGCGCGTTCACTTTCACCGACGTTCCCGCCGGACGACACGTTCTGGAGGCGCGCTCTCTCGGCTTCAATCCCCATGCTTGGTCCGTGACGGTGCGTCCAGACCACTCGGCAGTTGCGCCACTCCCGCTTCAACATGTCAATATGCTGAAAGGTGTGGAGATCGTGGCGCATGCTGATGCAAGTCTCCTCGATCCTACAGGGTTCACTCAACGACGTCTCAGGAATAGCGGCGGCAGCTACATCGACCAGAAGCAGATTGAGCAGCGCGGGGCTCAGCGCATGACCGATGTCTTGCGATCGTTGCCCGGCGTCGAGCTGCACCCGGTCAGCAACGAGTACGGATCGAGAGACTACGTCCTCATTATGCGGGGGACCGCAACTGCGCGGGGGGAGAGCTGCCCGATCCAGCATTACCTTGACGGGCAGCCGTTCACGCAATCGGACAACATCGACCGGCTCATCTCTCCGCACGAGGTGAGTGCAGTCGAAGTTTATCCGGGTGCATCGCAGGTTCCTCCGCAGTTCAAAGGACCGACTTCCCGCTGCGGCGTGATTGCGATCTGGACCAAGAGCTCTGGCGCGTGATCCCGGTGACCGCCCACCGGCATTGATTCCTTCCGACCCACGGTTCCGCGCTGCAGCCTGGAACCGGAAAGCCTTACGGCAGGAATCCGTCGCGCGGACCATTTTGTGCGGCGGTACTGCAGAATCATGAAAGCTGACATAAAACCGGGCGCCACCTTCCCCGACTACGAGCTACCGGACGGGGACGGTCACAAGCATCGGCTAAGTGACCTGCAAGGAGGCGATCCGCTGGCGCTCGTGCTAGCGCGTGGTGGATACTGCCCCAAGGAGAATTGGCAGCACCGCTGGATGGCGGCGATGCAGGAAGAGATCGTCGTCGGCTACTGCCGGCTCGTCACGATCAGCACCGACTCGGTGCTTGCCTCTAATGAATGGCGACAACGCCTCGGCGCGCACTGGCCTTTTCTTTCCGATACCGCCCGTACGGTACAGCGTGATATCGACATTGCCGAGTACACTGATCCCGAGCACAACCCGATGATACCGCACACGATCTTTCTGAAGCCGGGGCTGATCGTGCACTCCATCTACGACGGCTATTGGTACTGGGGGCGCCCGACGCCCGAAGAGCTACGGCAGAACTTTCGCGAATTAACGCACGAGTGCCGTCCCGACTGGGATCTCTCAGCACCCGGGCTGCGTCCACGCTGGGATGCTGGTGAAAGGGACCCGTTCTTCCCGTATGGACATCCGGAAAAACAGCGCGCTGAAGATTGAGCGGCGGCTCACCGGCTCTACACGGAGGATAAGCCGAGATCCCTGAAGTCAGCTCACTTCTTCCATGGATGGGCTAAGCGGCCTGACTGAGAGGGAGATGCTCGCCAATGGTCGGCGCTGCATCTCCCCTTCAGATTTCACGCGTCACATCAACCCACGTTACACTTCCTGCCGTACCTCTGCTGGACGAGCGGCACCGAACACAGCGGCAGCAAGTGACAGACCAAGACCCAGCAGCGCGATCCACAGTGCTTCAGAGGTGACGTTAGCCGCTGTTTCGGCCTTCTGACCAATGGTGCTCCCGAGCGAGTCGAGCTTGGCGGAGGCGCTTTGGCGTAGCGCGATAATGCGATCTGCCGTCCGCTCGGCTTCGGGCCGCGTGACGCCAGTGCGCGCGACAATCACATTGATCACGTCGTTCCTGTTGATCTGCGACGCCGTTCCGCTGATCATGTTGGAGATCTCGCTGGCAACGTCGCCATTGCTCGCCGATGTCTGCGTGGCACTGGAGGCTGCGCTGCTCGCCTTCGCCTTGAGCGAATCTGGACTCAGCGCTGGGTTCCCGGTCTGTTGCAGGATTGAGCCGACTTGGGAGCGGATGTCTCCCATGCTGACGTTGCTATTGCTGGCAGCGCTGGAAATCGCGGCGCCCGCTCCCTGAGCGGCAACGCTCGCCGTCGCACCGAGCACGTTCCCGAACACGCGGAACGTGGTACCGGCGATGGAGCTGATCCCGCTCGAGACGAGCCACACCATGATGAGAGTGGACAGAGCCCAGACCAGCGCGCCGTGCAGCATTCCGACGGGGCGGGTCAGTGCGCCGGCCGCCCATCCGGCTGTTGCGCCGCCGACGTACAGCGACACCAGTATTGAAACAATCGCCCAGATTCCGGCGCCGATCCCGAGCGCCTTACCTGAATTGGGGTCCCATGCAGCTAGGCCGACAGCCGCGCCTGCCAGGGTGAGTACGAGCTGCAGCGTGAGTGCGACCAGAAGACCGGCGAAAATCGCCCCCCAGCTCAAACGGAACGGAACAGATCCGACGCGCTCGATGGGTATGTCACCCTGAACGGTTCGATTCGTAATTATGGCCATGTCGTTGCTCCCTAGGTGGTGCCTGTGTGTAGTAAGTGCCGAGCGCAGGAGGTGCCCGTGACTCGGTACGTCTGGTTTGGTACATCGCAATTAGTCCACCGGGATGCCAGGCCGCCGTCGACGGCTCGACGTTTGGGTGCCGATCCTTATGTAATTCAGTCCAGGGGATGAGAATGGTACAGGTCGCGGTGTACTGACCGGCTGGGGTGGCCGCGAGCTGTTGCCAGCTCGGCGCGCGGTCGTCATAGTAGCAATGTCTATGAGACTGCTCAGAGTTTCCAGCTCCGTCGCCATCGCGGCGGCCCTTATCGGAGGCGCGGCTTTCGCCCTCCACGCTCCCGCGCTACATGCGCAGGGAACCGCGCACCACGCCGATTCCGACACGGCGCGTCCAGCTGTCGTGAAGCACACGGTGAAGACCGGTGATACGCTCTGGGAGATAGCGAAGTTTTATCTCAAGGATCCGTTCAAGTGGCCGCAGGTATTCCACGCCAATACCGATATCGTCAAGAACCCGCACTGGATCTATCCGGGTCAGGTGCTGACGATCGAGGGAAGCGCCGTCAAGGATGAGGTCGCGTCACAGGTGAATGATCAGGGCTTTGTTGTCAGCCGTATTCAGACACGCGCGCAGGAGCCTACGGTGTTCACGCAGCGCAACATGCACCCGGGCGTCGACGCTCGCTCCGTCTCGACAGCCGGCGAACCCGTACTGACGGTTCGTCCGGGAGAGTACGAGGCCGCGCCGTATCTTGCCGATGCAAGCCACCCGCTCGGCGCCGGTCACGTCGTCGGTGCTGTCGAAACGCTGGCGCTCGGCCTGCACACCGACGCGGGATATCGCTTCAACGACAGGCTGTATGTG
Organism: Gemmatimonadaceae bacterium; assembly: GCA_050998035.1. Lineage (GTDB taxonomy): Bacteria > Gemmatimonadota > Gemmatimonadetes > Gemmatimonadales > Gemmatimonadaceae > Fen-1247. Next base: position 40,459 of record JBPCQO010000024.1, read on the forward strand.
ACCGCACCTGCCGGATCGGCCTTCCATCCAGGTGATCGGCTGGTGGTGGGGCGTGTGCGCGAGAGCATTTCTGGAGTTGGGCAGGTGGTCGAGCCCACGGGGATCGTACGCATTGATTCAGTCCCGAGTAACGGACCGGCTATCGGCGTGCTCGCCAAGCAATTCGGTGCAGTTGTCGCAAACCAGCTCGTCTTGCCCGCGGGACAGTCGTTCCAGCCCACGACGGTGCGGCCGGTCGGCGGCGTTTACCCGCTCACGGCCAAGCTACTCTGGATTCAAAACCACCCGAGGTTGCCGTCGCTCCAGGCCTACGTCATTCTTGGGGCGAATGACGCCCAGGGAGTTGCGGCCGGTGATCAATTCACCCTCTTCGACGACCCTCCCTCCGCTGCGCAGGCCGGTACCGCGCCGATCGCGAGCGGGGTCGTGAAAATTGTCCGCGTTACTCCTTTCGGCGCGACAGGAATTATTGTTGACCAGACACAGCCCAAGATTCGTGAAGGAATGCCAGCACATCTCACCGCGAAGATGCCGTAAGGGACGCCGTCGGCTTAGATTTTCCATTTTGCCGACGGAGTAGGAAGCAGTGAACGAGATATTCGTCTGGGCTCAACCCAGCGGCGCAATTCCCACATCTCCCATAGAGATGGTGGTCAACTCGACCATGGCCACCAAAGTGGTGCTCACCATTCTGGTGATCCTGTCTCTGGTGAGCTGGGCGATAATGCTGGCCAAGTGGGTGCAGTTCCGGCGCGTCGAGGGCGCGGCCGAGGACTTCATGCACGATTTCGACCGTGCGCCATCGTTTGAACAGGCAGCCGAGGCTTCGCGCCACGCGCCAGACCTCCCGCAGGCCCGGCTTTTGGGCCGCGCGAGTGACTTCCTGCGCGAGGTTACGCCGGCGATGAGCGCCACCGCCGGACGGGCCGCGAAGTTCAGCGGTTCCCAGGTAGAGACGCTGCGCCTGGTGCTCGACTCCGAGACGAATTCGGCTCGCGACCATCTCTCGCGCTTCGTACCATCGCTCGCCACCATCGGATCGGTCAGCCCGCTCATAGGGCTGCTGGGGACCGTGTTGGGAGTGATGGAGGCATTCATCGGGATCGCGGCTAAGGGATCAGGCAACATCGGCGCCGTCGCGCCGGGGGTGGCGGAGGCTCTGATCGCCACGGCCGCCGCGCTCACAGTGGCAATCCCGGCAGTATTTGGTTACAACATCTTCGCCAATCGGCTTAACCGGATGGACAGCGCCCTGGAGGGCTTCGGGACCGAGTTGATCGCGCTGCTAGTGCGCGAGGGGCGGATCTAAGTGGCTGGACGCGGTAAACGGCGGGGCGAGCGACTGGCGCTGGAAGCGGAGATCAATGTGGTGAACCTGATCGACGTGATGATGCTGCTGATGGTCATCTTCATGATCACCGCGCCGATGATGCAGGGCGGTGTCGATGTCTCGCTACCGAAGGCGGAAGCTCGGCCGCTGGATGCGAAGAGTGGTCTGGTGGTCACCATCGACAACGCGGGCGTCATCTTTGTGGATCAGGACAGACTCAGCTTCGACGAATTCCGAGCGTCCTTCAAGGCGCTGTCCGACCAGAAGGGGAAGGGCGGCGTTTATCTTCGCGCAGACCAAGGTGTGCCGTACGGTACCGTGGTCAAGGTGTTGGCGGTGATGAAAGCTAGTGGCTCGACTGATGTGGGTCTGGTAGCTGAGCCAGAGCAGACTGCGCGTTGAGCGGGCACGCAGGTGAGGTGCGCCTCGGCGGACCTCTTGGTATTTCGGCGGCGCTGCACCTGGCATTGTTCGGCGCGGTGGTCTGGGCGTCTCGGCCTGGACCACCCGTGGTGCTTCCTCCCATCTATAAGGTCAACATCGTAGCCGCGCCACCAGGCCCGCGCGCGATCGGCGAGGTCACGTCCACGCCGGCTCCGGCGAACCCAGCGCCGACACCGCCCAAGATGCGTGAGGTTCCGAAGCCCACGCCCGCAGCACCGGTGAAGACAGCTCCAGCCCCCACGCCGCGTGCCACTCCCACCACGGGAAAGCCGGTGAAGGCGCCCGCTGCCAAGGCGCCAAAGGCCGGCGGCGGCCCCGTGGGCGGCAAGGGGACGGACGTCGCGACAGTTCAGACGGGCGGAATCGACTTCCCATTCCCCGGGTATTTGAACAACATCGTGCGTCAGATCGCCGTGAACTTTCGACCGCGCGATCCCAACGCTCCGCTCACGGCTCAGGTCTCCTTCCTCATCCACCGCGACGGCAAGGTGTCCGATCTGAAGTTCGTAACACAATCGGGCGTTTACGCGTTCGATCTAGAGGCCAGGGGAGCTGTCGAGCGTGCATCCGCCAGCTTCGGTCCACTTCCCGATGGTTTCCGGGATGATGTACTGCCCGTAGTTTTCAGCTTCGACCCAAAATTCCTGCAGTAATGCTATTTAAATACACAATCACGGCCGTCGCGTGCGCCGCACTTTCGCTCGCGGCTACCGCCGCGCACGCCCAGGGCACGCCACAGGGCGTTCGGCTCGGTCTCAACTACGCGCTGGGCACCAAGCCTGGCGTTCTGGTTCTGCCGCTCGATTCGACAGGCACGGACTCTGTGCGCGCGATTCTGCAGCGCGACATAGACTACGACGACCGTGCGAACGTGGTGGCTCTGGACGACGCTGGCGCGAGAGCGTTGATGCCGCCCACCGGCGACAAATTCAACTATCCGCTGTTCGCCAAGCTTGGTATCGTGGCGATCGTCCGCCCGCAGCGCTCGCTCACCGGGCTCACCGTCACGATGTACGACGTGGCGTCGCGTCGACGCATTCAGACGGGAAACTACGCACTGCCGGAGAATGACAACACCCCCGCGTGGCGTATGGCGCTGCACAGTACGGCTGACGATGTGGAGCGTTGGATATTCGGCACGCGCGGCGCGGCGGCCACGCGCATCCTGTACAGCGCGGCGGACAAGCAGATATGGGAGATGGACAGCGACGGTGCCAATCCGCGCAAGCTTACCTCCGTGACGATCGCAATGTCAGCGGCGTGGAATCCAAACGGGACCGAGTTCGCGTTCATCGGCTCCACCTCGCGCGGATGGCAGATCGCGACGTATAACCTTGCGACCCGTGAGATGCACTGGAAGAGTTCGACCGCGCGTGGTCTCAATCTGACGCCGGCATACTCGCCCGACGGACACACGATCGCATATGCCAACGGCGCTGATCGTGGCACCGACATCATGGTCGCTGATGCGAACGACGAATCCGCGGCCAGGCGCATCACGGTTGGAAAGGGGAGCGACAATACGTCGCCATCGTTCAGCCCGGATGGCCGTCAGATCGCGTTCATGTCGGGCCGGCCGGGACACCCGGAGGTGTATACCATGGACGCAGACGGCACCAACCCGCAGATTCTCACGGAATTCACGTACGGAGAGGCGAGCTACCGCGCGTCTCCAGACTGGTCGCCGGACGGGAGACAGATCGCGTACCAGTCGCGAATCAACGGCGACTTTCAGATCATGACCATCGATCTGCGCGATCGGACCACCAAGCAATACACCAGCGAGGGTGAGAACGAGGATCCAGCGTGGGCGCCAGATGGCCGTCACGTGGTGTTCTCGTCCACTCGGAGCGGGCCGCGGCAACTCTGGGTGCTGGACACGGAGTCAGGTCGCATGCGCCAACTCACTCGCTCGGCGGGTGCCCGACTGCCCGCGTGGTCCCCAATTCTCAAATCATGAATCCAGAGGTGCTGATGCGTCGTAATGTTGCGGTTCTGCTGAGTGGTGGCGTGTTGCTCGCGGCCTGTCACAAACCACCGGTGCCGCTGGCTCCCGTGCCAGCGAATGCCAATAGCGATTCGCTGAATCGCGCTCGCGCGGACTCGATCGCCGAGGCGCGGCGCGCAGAAATGGCTCGCGCCAAGGCAGAGCAGGACAGCCTTCGCGCATTACGCGATCAAAATGGCGCGGGCACGGCAGACGCGATGAGCGTGCTGTCCGCAACTATCTATTCCGATTACGACCAGGCGCAGCTCACGGATACAGCGCGGGCGCTGTTGCTGGCAAAGGCGAAGGTGATGCAGTCGCAGCCGGGGCTACGCGTTCGCATCATCGGCAACACCGACGAGCGCGGGTCGTCCGAGTACAATCTCGCGCTTGGACTGAGGCGCGCCGCTGAGGCCAAGGCGTTCCTCGTTGCAAACGGAGCGGACGCGAGCCACATCGAGATCAGTAGCATGGGAGAGGAGCAGCCTGCTGTGCAGGGTGACAGCGAGGAAGCATGGTCCAGGAACAGGCGCGCCGAGTTCGTGCCTCTGAGTGGGAGTGAAGGAAAATGAGCAGAATGAAATTCGCGACCCCGCTTGCCGCTGTTTTTCTCGGCGGATGCTTCGCGTCGCAGCAGGATATAAAAGTGCTGCAGGGTGACATCAGTCTGCTTCGAACCGAAACGGCCACGGCCGACTCGGCGCGGCGGCTACAGCTCGACCGCGCGCTCGCGTCGCTCCGAACGGCCAACGACTCGCTCGCGTCGCTCAGTACCAAGCTCACCCGCTTCCGCTCTGACGTGACGACGAGTCTCTCGTCGGTGGACCAGCAGCTATTGCAGGTCCAGGAGCTCACCGGTCAGAGCCAGCGTCGCATTCAGGAAGTGCGCGCATCTCTTGAAGAACGGCAAGGCGCGAGCGCGGCTACCGCGCCTGCCAGTGCGCCGGTGACGGCTGCGGGCGCCCTATCCAATGCGGCTCCTGCATCGGGAAGCGCTGGTACGCCCGGTCCGAACCAGCTCTTCCAGGTCGCGCGCGAGCAGCTCATGCAGGGAAGCAACGCTTCCGCGAGGAAGGCTTTCGAGGACCTGCTGACGAAGTATCCAAAGTCGGACCTTGCAGCCGATGCGCAGTTCTACATCGCCGAGACGTACGCGGCGGAGAACAATGCGGCTGCTGCTGATTCGGTGTACGCCAGAGTGAGTGCGCGCTACGCCGGATCGCCGCGTGCGGCGACGGCGATTTACAAGCGCGCAGTTGCAGCACAGAACGCTGACAAGACGGACGACGCGCGAACCCTGTTCAATCAGCTGATAAAGAAATATCCGCGTTCCGACGAAGCGTCGCTGGCGCGGGACCGTGTCAAGGCGCTGAAGTAACAACCGCCGGAATTCAGACCAGCGGATCAGTGGCAACCAAGTCGGCGAGCCAGTTAGCGGCTGAGATGTCGTTCCTCGAGCATCTCGAGGAGCTTCGTACGCGGCTGTTCTGGTGCGCGGGTGCGTTTGCGATCGGTGCAATCATTGCGTTTTTGCTGTTCACGCAGATGCACCACTTTGGCATCAATTTCGATGTCATAGAGTTCCTGGCGCGTCCGATAACGCCGCTGCTGCACGGTCATAAACTCATCTACACGCATCCTGGCGACGCCTTCCAGATTGTGCTCGACGCTGGTTTCGCCGTGGCGTTCGTGTTCTCGTTGCCGGTAATCCTGTACCAGCTGTGGGGCTTCGTGTCGCCTGCGATGTACACGCACGAGAAGAAGCTGGTGCTGCCAGTACTGGCCGCCATCGTGGTTCTCTTTGTCTGCGGCGTCGCGCTTGCGTTCACGTTGATTCTCCCGCTAACGCTCGGATTTCTGGTCGGCGTCGAATCATCGGCCTTGACGCCGATGATCTCCGCCTCCGAGTACTTTGGCTTCGCGATCTACATGTGCCTCGCGTTCGGCGCAGCCTTTGAGCTTCCAATAGTTATGATGGGGCTCACGGCGCTGGGGCTGACGACGCCAACGTTCCTGGCAAAATACAGACGCTACGCGATAGTAGGCGGCCTCATTATCGGGGGTTTCATCACTCCCGACCCCACGGCGATGTTTGCCATTGCAGTCCCGATGTATGGGCTGTACGAACTCAGCATCATTCTATCCCGATCTGTATACCGCTGGCGGCGTAAGCGCGAAGATGGCGATGATGTGACTCCGCCTAGCGATCGGAGCGACCCGCCGGATGCGCCACCACCTCCGCCGCTGCTTCCGCCACGGCGCGCTGAGCCACAACGCCTGGGAGCACCCGCATGATATCTGCTGCTCTGGCCTGGGCGAATGGCCGGATCGCGGCGAGGCTTGCCGTTGCCATGGTTCCGCTAATAGTTGGCGCGGGCGATTCGGTGCGGGCGCAACACGCGGGCGCACGATACGGCGCGGCTGGCGACACCACTCGTACCGACACCACGGCTCGCAGGCGAGCACCGGGCGATACTGCACGGCGCGCGGCGCCCGACAGTACTGCACGTCGAGACAGCGCGGGGCGCGTAGCTGGGTCAGACAGTACTGGAGTGAAGCCGCTGGTCAATTGGCGTCTGGACAATGACTCGGTCGCGCAGGAACTGCTGCGTCGGCCGGGCTTTCGGGCGACGCGCTATCAGGGCAATTCCGTCATCTTCAACGCGCAGACCAAGGCTCTCCAGATTCGTGGCGATCCGGCGGCCGTATCGCGCGATCAAACGCTCGTTATCGGCGACACTGTCCTCTACAACGACGCCACCAAGCTCGTCACCGCACTCGGCGACACGGTGATCCTGCACGACCCGTCGCAGCAGGGGGCGGACATCATTGCGCGCGGCCGCGTGTCGTACAGCGCTGAACGCGGGCGCGGCATCGCAAGCAATGTCAGTACGTCAGTCGAGAGCGGCGACCGGTATTATCTGTCCGGCCGAGAGATCGCATTCGCGCGTGACACGAGCAAGTCCGGTCGCAACTCGTACTATATCCGCAACGGAATCATCACGAGCTGCGACGACAGCGTCCCCGACTATTACTTCAAGGCCAACGAGATCAAGTATGTCTCCAAGAGCCTTATCGTAGCGCGTCCGGCCACGCTATACGTCGGCGGTGTTCCAGTGTTCTGGCTACCGTTCCTGTTCCAGGACGTGCGGCACGGCCGGCGCAGTGGTCTGCTGACGCCGCGCTTTGGACTCAGCGAATTCGTGCGGAACAGCTCCTCTTATCGCCGTCACGTCGAGAACATCGGTTATTACGCCAACATGGGCGACTACATGGACGCCGAGGCGTGGCTGGACTGGCGCAGCAGCGCCCGGGCCACTCCGGGGGATCCGGGATTCTCTCGCGTGAATGGCCAGTTCAGATATCGCTGGCTGGATCGGTTCATCACTGGCGGCATTTCGGCCAATAGGCTGGACCAGCGTGATGGGCAGAAGAATACGGCCGTGTCCTGGTTTCACACGCAGGACTTCTCCCAGACGAGTCATCTCAACGCCGACATCAACTTCGTTACGAACACGTTCGTGCAGCGGCAGACGAGCTTCGATCCTCGTTCCGTTCTGTCCACAATCCGGTCGGATGCGCGGTACAGCCGCAAGGTTGGTCCGTTCTCGATGGATGTGGCCGGAAACCGGGAGCAGTACCCCGGGCGCACGGAGGTGATCGAGAATTACCCAAGCCTTACGGTTAGCAGCCCGACTCTCGCCCTGGCGTCATGGCTGGACTGGACGCCCAGCTTTCAGTATCAGCGGAACGTACAGGCGAATAGGGACGAGCCAGGCACCTTCGCGTATCGATACATTACCAGGAACGGCGCGCCGGACAGCACCCGGATTACGGCGAGCAGCAAGAATGAGAACATCTCGCTGCAGACGCCGTTCACCATCCACGGTTTCCAGCTCACGACGTCGTTGAACGAGGTCAGCGCGTACAACGATTTCCCGATCTCGCGCACGTTCGTCGATCCTGTCGACACCACACAGCGCATTACGCGCACGTACGCTAGGTCGTTTCGCAACGCGGCCGATTTCAACTTTGCGTTTGCGCTCCCTAGCTTGTTGCCGAACACCTTTCGCATCCAGCCCCAGGTATCGTTTCAGAACGTGTTTGGGGACGCCTACTTTGTGCGCACCGAGCTGTCGGGCGGGCGGTGGGTCCATCAGAACAAACGGCCGAACTTCGGGATCAGTTCGACGCCCACGTTGTTCGGACTGTTCCCGGGCTTCGGTCCACTGGCTCGCATCCGCCAAACGATCACACCCACGTTCAGCTACTCGTACGCACCCGCCGCGACGGTGAACCCGGCGTACCTCGCCGCGCTCAACCAATCACAGAACGGGTTCCTCGGGAACCTTCCTCAGAATCAGCTTGGCTTTAGACTCACCCAAGTGTTCGAGGGAAAGCTGCGCTCTGACACTGGCGACGCTAACGAGGGCGCCAAGATCAAGCTGCTCGCACTGGACTTCTCGGAGCTGCGGTATGACTTCGAGCGTGCACGGCAGACTCATCGTACGGGACTGGCGACGGATCACTTCAGCTATGACGTGACTACGGATCTGCTCCCGGGGTTCAGCCTCCGGAGCGACTACTCTCTGTTTCAGGGCGACATTCAGAGCGACACGGCACGCTTCAGCCCATTTCGGGAATCAGTCAACGCCTCGTTCACCCTCAATGGACACAGCGGGATATTCGCGGCTTTGAATCGAATCTTTGGGCGCGCGGTCCCCAATGGTGCCGCGTCGCAGATGCAGGCTGTGTCGGCCGATTCGGACAACGCGCTGGACCGGCGGCTCTCGTCGCTGCCGGTAGCGGGGAGCTACGCCCGAGATCGGCAGTATCGGATTCCGGAGACGCAGGGGTGGACCAGCTCCATTACCTATTCCTCCACTCGGCAGCGGGCACCTGTAGGGGGCCGTGTGATTGCATACGATCCCACCACTATCTGCAATCA
>JBPCQO010000103.1:0-23438 GCA_050998035.1 Gemmatimonadaceae bacterium
CGCGCGGCCGGGCCGTGTTTGACCTGTCTCTCACCGGGGTGCACGGCATTGACGCGAGATTGCATCAGGTCACCTTCAAGCCGGGCGTTGCGCTGAAGCCCATGGCGAGCATGTTCATCAGCCTGTCGCCGACGTACGACGTGAGTGAAGATGTGGCCCAATATGTGACGACAGTCAGCGATCCGACCGCCACGGCGTTCTACGGTAAACGCTACGTGTTCTCGGCTATCCGGCAAAAAACGCTATCGTTGGACACACGTGTGAACTGGACGTTCACGCCGAACCTGACGCTGCAACTATTTGCGCAGCCATTCTTAGCGAGTGGCGCCTACTCGTCGTTCCGTGAGTTCGCCAGGCCTCGGACCCTGACGAAGCTGGTGTACGGTGAGAACGCTGGAACGATTTCCTATGCGCCCAAAGCTGGTGGTAGCGGCACCTACACAGTCGATCCGGATGGCAGCGGGCCAGCGAGGCCATTCAGCTTTGGCAACCCTGATTTCACCTATAGCTCGCTGCGCGGCAACGCGGTGCTGCGCTGGGAATACCGCCCAGGGTCCACGGTGTTCTTCGTGTGGACCCAGGAGCGCACCGGTACCGACGCTGTGGGTACGTTCGATTTCAATCAGGCGCGCACCGCGCTGTTCCGCGATCGGCCGACCAACATCTTCCAGATCAAGGTGAATTACTGGCTGGGGAGGTAGGCGCGCGAAGTTGAGTTAAACCACACATGAACTTCCTTCGATCACACAAATGGCCGATATGTTCGCTTCATCGAAGCACGTGACACGCGGAACTTTTATCGTGTTCGCCGCAGGGGCACTGACGGCGCTAATCCCGCGCGCTACTGTCGCACAGGCGGATACATCGTCCGTCGCCGCCGTCTTCGCTCCCGGAGTGATCTCCGGACCGGGGAACGACTCTGACCCAGCGTTCACACCGGACGGCGACACAGTATACTTCGCGCGCAACGATGCGATAATGGTTTCGCGTCGCGCCCATGGCGTGTGGTCATCGCCTGACATTGCACCGTTCTCTGGACGGTGGCGCGATCAGCAGCCCACCTTCGCGCCTGACGGCCATTCATTGATATTCGTCTCCAACCGGCCAATCCGCACCGACGACTCAATGCACCCCGCCGGCAATCTGTGGCGAGTCGATCGTCACGCGGGTCGCTGGGGTGAACCCCTGCATCTGCCGGAGGCGGTCAACCGAAACAACAGCACATGGGCGCCAAGCGTTTCTGGTGACGGAAGCATTTACTTCATAAATGCTCCGCGAACGGGCGCACCATTCCGGCTGTGGCGTTCGCAATACCACAACGGGCAGTACGAGACGGCAGTGCCGGTGTCGTTCGGCGATTCGACGACGCAGGACGTCGACCCAGCGGTTGCGCCGGACGAGTCGTTCATAGTGTTCGGCTCCAAGCACCAGGGTGCCGATCAGCACGAGCGATTGTTCATCGCTTTCAAGAAACAGGGTGGGTGGGGCGTACCCGTGGACCTCGGCGACGTAGTAAACGGACCAGACGACACAAACGAAGGGCGACTGAGCCCCGACCATCGGACGCTCTACTTTAGCAGTGATCGAACGGTAGCGATCAAGTATCCGCGTACACTAGCGCAGGCCACCGCTGACCTCACCCGTGTAGCGGCATGGGACGACGGGAATCTCAACATCTGGAGCATTCCGTTGGCTCGCTGGTTGGACAAGCCTCGCTCCTGAACTGACCCCGTACGCCCGTCGTCTTCGCGTTTGTTCCGTCACGTAGCGGCATCTTAGGGCGCATGAGCTCCGGCCTGCGGGTCGCGTTATGCTCCACGTGATCCTGTACATTGAGAATGTGTCGTGCGCGGGCACCGAGTTCAGCAGCGGCTGCGTCCCCTGTGCGCCGACGGAGCCTGCCAGAAGATTGACGGCGAACAGGCATTCTAGCGAGGACCACAAAAGCAGAGCGCTGCGAACCAGAGCGGTTTGGCGGACTCGTAACTACCGAGGAACGCCGCGTTTTTGACTCATCGGGGGGCGAGAACGACGCGTCCGCGCATCAGTCGGCAGATGGAGAGCGAGTCATGCTCAGATCGATGCTGCGAATGTCCGAGCGTGGCGGCTACGGCGGTTCGTTCGAGCAATGGAATGAGCCACAACTGACCCCGTGAAGCGGAGGGTAAAGCCATCTCGACAGCAATTGAAGTAGTGACTGCTGTATATCTTAGCAGTAGTGCACATACGGAGCGATCTCCGCCAGTTGGGAAACGTCAGTGCGTGCGCGGCGGAGATCGTAGATGCCGGACATCTCGGCTCAGTGTGCCCGGTGCATCGGAAGTGGCGTCCGACCGTGCCGGACAACCGCGGAAGTGATAAGCTGGGTTCTTGTAAACCCTCTCCGCCTGCGCCGGGGTCAAACGAAGATACGGGAGCAGTCACACCGCACGGACAACAGCTTACTCGCCGTCAGGAACGCATGCAATGACCTCCGCCACACCGCTCCGTACGCAATCAGTGCCTGCACGATCAGCCCGAACGCCACGCTGGTGGTGGCTGGCGGCGCTACTCGCTGCGGGTGTCGCCGCTTACTCACTCCGCTATGTAGTTCGGGGTGAGCGCGCTTATGTGCCTGACCTCGCTGCGTCGTTCCGCGCCAGACCGTGGGCTATCGGCCTTCACGCCTTCTTCGGACCCATCGCACTCACGCTGGGACTCGCTCAGTTTCATCCAGCGATGCGCCAAACCCACCGTCGGCGTGCGCATCGCATTGTTGGTCGTATCTACGGCGTGTCGGCCGTGGCGCTCGCCTTTGCGGGGCTGTACATGTCCTTCTACTCGGCTGGCGGGATGGTCACGCACGCCGGCTTCGGGCTGCTGGCCCTGGCCGTTCTCGCAACGACGTTTCAGGGATACCGCAGTATTCGTGTACGCGACGTCACTCGGCACCGCGAGTGGATGCTCAGGAGCTACGTCCTGATCTTTGGCGCCGTGACGCTGCGACTCTGGCTCCCGCTGCTCATCGTAGCGTATCGTGGTGACTTCATCGCGGCATACCGCTGGGTGGCGTGGCTGTCGTGGGTGCCCAACATCTTCTGGGCCGAGTGGATCATCCGCCGTGGATGGCACCCGGGGTGATGAACGTACACTCGCCGGTCTCCAGCTCCGCGATACGCACGGCCAGTTGGCGAGTTGTGGGCGTCCCATTCAGGCCATATGTGCATCCGGCCTTGCGCCGTCGGTCGTCCCTGATATCTGCCGCGCTCTTGAACACGACGGTCGAGCCCCGGGACACCGGCGTGACCAAGGATTTGAAACCCCCATGCGTTTCTGCGTCGGGATGAATGAGCTTCGTTGTCCAGTGTGTCACGAGTGTGTCACGAGTGTGTCACGAGTGTGTCATCGGCGGAGTTGGAATTATCTCTTCAGTCGGGGAACAGCCACTATGTGTGGTAAAGTAGCGCTACGGCCGAGAGCGGGAATCGATCGCGGTAGTTGGAAATGAATCAACTGATTACCGCCGTGTTCCCGCTCGGCTTGCATCAATGATGAGGAAATAGTGACACGGCTCCGCGCTGAGGTTACGGAACTCGTGCGTCAGGTCCGCTTGGAATGCCATCGAGTCACCGCGCTCCAGCGTCACTTCTCGTTTGCCGTTCCCTAACCCGAGAAGGGCATGCAGGCGGCCCTGCACCACCGTAATGTGCTCCTCCACTCCCACCTGATGCGGCGGGAAGTTCCCCGTGCTCTGTTCGGGCGGAATCGTGTACCACAGCACCTCGATGCCGTGGCGCTGGAACGTCGGGGCAAGAACGTGACGCTCTACTCCCGACTCAGGGTCCACAAGCACGCGTCGCTCGCCCGCGCGTAGGATCGAGAGCCCCGATGCCGCCTCGGCGGAACGCTCATCCAGCAGGTCCGACACTGAGAGATCAAGCGCGGCGGCGATCTGGCTGACCACCTTGATGGTCGGATTCTTCACCCCGCGCTCGATATCGGAGACCATCGCGCGGCTCACTCCGCTCCCTGATGCCAGCCCCTCTATCGTGATCCCCCGCGTCTTACGATGGGTGCGGATAACGCGGCCGATGTCCATACTCTTCCTTTCTCCATTAAAGCACACTAGCCACTATAGGAGCGTATTTTTCCTCTATAGATGGCGCCGTGCCGCGATATTGCCTATTATAGTCCACGCGACTCCATTATTGTAGCTGTAAAGCTGTGGGACTGGAAGGAGGTAGACGTGGCAGCGATAGCGGAGAAAGTCCCGGGGTATAGCCGGCGATCGGTCGACAGCGTACTTATGGCCGGACTAGGTGTGCTGTGTTTCAGCCTTACCCTTCCCGCGACACGCGCAGCTGACCCAGCGCTCGGCAGCATTGTCGTTGGTCTCGGACGAGCGGTTGTCGCCGCTGTCCTTGCGGGCCTTCTACTGTGGTTTAAGCGAGAGCCCCTCCCAGCGCGGCGCCACTGGCCGGGGCTGGCCATTGTAGCCGTCGACGTTGTCGTCGGTTTCCCGCTCTGCTCTGCACTAGCGTTGCAACACCTGCCCGCCGCGCACGGCGCAGTCGTGACTGGGCTCGTTCCCGCTGCCACGGCTGTAATGGCTGTGTGGCGCGCCGGCGAGAAGCCGCCGCGCCTGTTCTGGGTGGGTGTTGTCGCAGGAGTTATCGCTGTACTCATATTCGCCGCAGTGCAGGGTGCGGGTCACCCGCAGACGGCCGACCTGCTACTCCTGGCCGCCGTCGCCTTCGCTGGCCTGGGCTACGCGGAAGGTGGCCGCCTTGCACGCGAGCTGGGCGGCTGGCGCGTCATCTGTTGGGCGCTTGTGCTATCAGCTCCGTTCCTTGTGCTGCCCGTCGCGCTGTCACTCCCGCGCCCCGGTACGGTGATCCCGCCCAGCGCCTGGCTCGGCTTCGCGTACGTGTCGTGCGTGAGCATGTTCCTCGGATTCTTTGCGTGGTACCGCGGCCTGGCCCTGGGTGGCGTGGCGCGCATCGGGCAGATTCAACTTGTCCAGCCCGTGCTCACGCTGGGCTGGTCGGCATTGTTACTCGGCGAGCGCGTTACGCCGACGACGGTGGTGGCAGCCCTGCTCGTGGTCGGCAGCGCCGCCTTGAGTCAGCTGAAGCGGTTGTCTCACTGAGCCACGGTGAAGCGTCAGTGCGCGAAGCGAGGCGCTTCCAGTTCGCCGAGCAAGGCGACAGCGTATTCCTCAGTGGAGATACGGCCTTTCCCTCTCTCACCCGCGTTGCGTATTGGAGAAACGCGTCAATGCGTTGCCGAGAACAGCGCTACAGCTTGTACTGTAACAACCGCAGTGGATTTGCACATCGGCTGATGGAAAAACGGGCATCCGCCACCATCCTTACCTGAGGATCACACGATGGCTCACTTTATCTGCACCGCGTGCGGGGCGCAGTTCGCCGAGTTGGCTGACGCACCCGACACTCCACCGCTCGTCTGCCCCATCTGTACCGACGAACGGCAGTTCGTGCCGGAGAGCGGGCAACAGTGGACCACGCTCACAGCGCTTCGGCGCACGCACCGCAACTCCTTCCAGCGCCACGAGCCCGGGCTCTACGGCGTCGGCACCTTCCCGGCATTCGCCATCGGCCAACGCGCTCTGCTCGTCGAGGCCGGCGCCTCTGCACCGTCGGGACGGCGATACGTGTTGTGGGACTGCATCGCGCTCCTGGACGACGCGACACGCGACCTTATCGGCGCGTTGGGCGGCCTTGCCGCGGTCGCGGTATCGCACCCGCATTTCTATACGACCGTCGTCGAGTGGGCGCGGGCGTTCGACTGTCCCGTGTATCTCCACGCGGCCGACCGGGCGTGGGTGATGCGCCCCGATCCGGCTATCCGCTTCTGGGATGGTGGTACGCACAACCTCGCCGACGCCGGCGCCCCCGGGCTCACGCTGGTGCACTGCGGCGGCCACTTCGCCGGCTCCACAGTGCTGCATTGGGCCGCCGGAGCCGACGGGCGCGGTGCCCTGCTCACAGGCGACACGCTGCAGGTTACGCTGGACCGGCGTCACGTGGGTTTCCTGCGAAGCTATCCGAACTACTTCGCGATCGGCGCCGACGCGGTGCGGCGTGTCGGGGCGGCCGTCGCGCCGTTCGCCTTCGACCGCATCTACGGCGCGTGGTGGGATCAGCACATCGACGGCGACGCACGAGCTGCGGTCGCGCGTTCGGTCGAGCGTGCCGTGGCGCATCTAGGCGAACATCGTAAAAGTGATGAAGTAGCGGTATAGCTTATCTTGGAACTGGCTGAACAACAATTGCCTGAGCACGAGTTTCAGGGTTACGATTCACGAATGCCCCGCAACCCCACTCGCAATCCTACTTCAGAAACTGACCTGCGGTCCTCACGCACCGCAGGGAAGCAAACGGTTACGTCGCCGATGCGCCGCGGCGCAGTCGGGGAACTAGAGGCCGAGTTGCACCAGTCGCGACCGTTTCGTTCCGAGGCACAAGAAGCGACGATTGCACTGCTACGAACCGCGTCGGTTGTCTCCCGTCAGCTGGGGAAAGCGATAAGCCCAAGCGGAATCAGCCTTGCGCAGTACAATGTGCTGAGAATTCTCCGCGGCGCGGGCACGGCCGGGCTTCCCACCCTCGCCATCAAGGACCGTATGATCGAGGAGGGGACCACGATCACCCGACTCCTCGACAAGCTGGAGGACGCGGGACTGGTTCACCGTAAGCGATCGCGTCCGGATCGTCGGCAGGTGCTGTGCACGCTCACACCGGCTGGCGCAAAGCTCCTGGCCAAGCTCGACCCCGCTATGGATGCTGCTGACGAGGCGGCGGTCGTGATGCTCGACTCTGCCACTCAGCGACAACTCATCGCGGTGCTGTCGGCCGTCCGGCATGGCGCCCCCAAGGATCCGAATTAACCCGAAATAAGCACGCAGGGCGCGTCTGCCGGTCGAGGGCGGGGTGGATCATAGCCCAAAATACTTGCTCGGCGATCTATTGCTGTGCATATTATTTAGCAACTGTCGGCGAACACCCGCGATTCGTTGCGTCACTTGCCCGCTACACCACTCCTGGATCTCCCCATGCCTGCGCCTTCTGCCACCGTCGTCATCAGTCCCGCTGCAAGACCCGCTGCAAGTCGCGCTGCAAGTAATGCTTCACAGCGATATTCGCCCACTGCCCGCGAGCGCTCATCGTCGCTCGCTTTCCTACTATCTCTCGTCCAGACGAGCGATGATTATATCCCGGCGCTCGCCCGACTCACACTCGGCCTCGTGATCCTGCCGCACGGCATGCAGAAGATGTTCGGGTGGTTCGGAGGTGGTGGGTTCAGCGGCACCATGAATTTTTTCACCGGCACCATGCACATCCCGTACGTCTTCGCGCTGCTCGCCATCACGGCGGAGTTCTTCGGTGGCTTGGGACTCATTACGGGCTTCTTCGGGCGCATCGCCGCGTTCGGCGTTTCGTGCGTGATGATCGTGGCGGTTGTCACCACTCACCTGGCCAACGGGTTCTTCATGAACTGGTTCGGCAATCAGAAGGGCGAAGGCTTCGAATATCATCTGCTCGCGCTCGGGCTTGCGGCAATCGTGATGCTAAAAGGGAGTGGTGCGTTCTCGCTCGACCGCCTGCTTGCTATACCTCTTGCGACAAATCCTACTGCACCTCGCACAGAATACCGCACCGGAGTTCCGACTCTAGATTCAGCCATGCCTCCGGCGCGCACCAGACTCATCACCGCATTCGCAATTGTTTACGTGGTGTGGGGCTCCACGTATCTCGCGATCCACTACGCAATCGCGACCATCCCGCCCTTCCTCATGGCGGGGATCAGGTTCGTCACCGCCGGTTCGATCATCTATCTCTGGACGATGTCACGCAGAGCGGAGCGCCCCACGCGGCTGCACTGGCGCAACGCTGCCATCATCGGTGTTCTCCTTCTCGCGGGTGGCAACGGAGGAGTGGTCTGGGCCGAGCAGACAGTGCCGACCGGAATTACGGCGCTACTTGTGGCGACAGTTCCGTTGTGGTTGGTAGTGCTCGAGTGGACGCGGCCGAACGGGAAGCGACCATCTACCGGGGTAGCTATCGGTTTGATTATCGGGCTTGCGGGGATGGGTGTTCTGGTCGGACCCGAATCGTTCCACGGCGCCGGCCCGGTGAATCTCTGGGGCGCGGGTGTTCTCATCTTTGCCTCGTTCTTGTGGGCTGTCGGTTCGCTATTCGCCCGCGGGGCAGAGCTCCCGTCCAAACTATTAACGAGCGGAATGGAGATGCTCGCCGGCGGCGGCGCGCTGATCCTGTTCAGCATCGGGACCGGAGAAGCGCACCACTTCAATCTTCACGCCGTCTCGACGTCTTCCATACTCGGCCTAGCGTACCTCATCACCTTCGGATCGCTCATCGCTTTCACGGCGTACAGCTGGATACTCAAGAACGCGTCGCCCGCGGCGGTAGGCACATATGCATACGTGAACCCTGTAGTCGCCGTCTTCCTCGGATGGCTGATAGCGGGAGAGTCTGTTACGAGCCGCACTCTCGCTGGTGCCGCAATCATCGTCGCGGCCGTGGGAATCGTCACATTCACTTCCAATCGCGGTGGAGAGGCAACGTAAGTCAGGTCGGGACCGCTATGTCGGAACCGCTATATCGGGACCGCTATGCGCGATGCCGCTTCAACGAGCTCTCCACGATGCGTGATAACGTTGTCGATAATGCCGTACTTCTGGGCTTCCTCGGCCGACATGTAGTTATCGCGATCGAAATCACGCTCGACCTGCTCTACAGGGCGGCCGGTGTGCCTGGACATGAGCTGGTTCACCTTGGAGCGCAGATAGACAATCTCCTTCGCCTGGATTTCTATATCGGAAGCTGTGCCACCGCCACCCGTTTGTGAGGGCTGGTGTTGCATGATGCGCGCGTGCGGAAGCGCCGAGCGCTTACCGGGGCGTCCGCTGGCGAGGAGAAAGCATCCCATGCTCGCCGCGAATCCCATGCAGATGGTGTTCACCGGGGCCTTCATGAATTGCATCGTATCGTAGATCGCGAGCCCCGCCGATACGGAGCCACCGGGCGAGTTGATATAGAGATGAACGTCGCGCTCAGGATTGTCGGATTCGAGGAAGAGGAGCTGCGCGATAACGATGTTCGCGACATCATCATTGATCGGCGTTCCAAGAAAGATGATCCGGTCCATCAACAGCCGTGAGAAGACATCGTAAGAGCGCTCACCGCGGCTGGACCGCTCGATGACGGATGGGGCGTAGAGTGTCGACATTGATCTATTGCCTGTGTTGTATTGCATGATTGGTTGTCGTCACGCGGCTTGTCACGCAGCGAGAGCGAGCACACAACCTAGTGCTCCGCATATATCTGCGGAGCGTGCGAGCTGTCCGAGAACGCGGGTCCAGGCAAGCGTCTGCATGGAACCGGTCCCAGCGCAGCCGACGAATCCATAGAACCCGGTGTGCGCGACGGTGAGGCGTGTACCCGAAACGCCGTGCACCAGAGTGGGAGCAAGCTCGTAGCGGACTCTCGTCGGCGCGAAGTCGTTCCAGCTTGCACGCCATGTGTACTCAAGCACGTGCGGCGCATCCACCACGAGGTACTCACCGCGGACAGTCGCCTCCTCGTCAGATGGGCCAACCGTTCGGGTACTCCACTCCCCGCCCACTTGGGGATCCACGTGCCAGTCACGCGTGCGATACGTGTCCACCGATCCCCACCAAGCGGCAAGCTCGCGCGGATCGAGGAGTGCGGTGAAGACGCGCTCGAGCGGGGCCGCAATGTCGATGCTGGCGTGAACGGTGCCGTGCTCGGCATCGAAGTCAGCTAGTGGAACGGCTTGAGGAAGATCGTGTGGAACGTCGTCAGAATTATGGTGGCTGGTCATTGTCGGGATTTCTCTCGTGAAGGCTTGGTCCTGGTGTGCTCTGGAGTGTATTCGGTGCTGCGCTTGACATCACGCTCGAGGTGATGCTTGAGACTTGCAAGATTGACTGGCCAGAATGCCTGGTAAGCGGCGACCCACCGTTCCACATCCCTGAGTGGCGCAGGGGTGAGCTCGTAGACGCGTTGTCGCCCATCGGTACCGCCGCGCTGCTCGCGCACGAGCCGTGCGTCGCGGAGCACGCGCAGGTGCTTCGACACGGCCGGCCGGCTCACCCGGAATCCCGCAGCCAGCTCCGCCACAGGCGCTGCTCCCCGACGGAGACGGTCGAGGATAGCGCGGCGTGTTGGGTCAGCTACGGCGTGGAATGGATCGATGTGAGGGCGAGTGTGAGGCACGTATATTAGGTAACCATAGGGTTACTTATTATGCCCAGCGGTGCGCCTGGTGTCAAGCCAAGGTCAGCCCTCTATCAGGTGGCCTTGGGGATACCGCCAAGGGTGCGCATCAACGGCGCGCGCGTAGCACATTGGGCGCCTACAGCACCATCTGGCTCGCGCGAGCGCCGCCAGCCGGCGGTCGCCTGATCACGCTCGAGTCTGACCCTAAACACGCAGAGGTCACTCGCCCCAACATCGAGTGCGCCGGGTACACGATCTCATCGAGTCCAGTTCGAGGATAACAGCGACCGCGATCCAGACGGTCGGAGTCAAGGGTTACGATCGTTTTGCGATGGTACTCGTCACATGAGCAATCGATAACGTGATTTAGGGAGCCATACCACCAACCGGCCGAGCGAAATTTGCGTTTAGCTCAGCGTACGTAGGAGTCTGATCGAAGCACGTGAAGTTGCCCGTATCCTTGATCTCCCGTGCGGCACGCATGAATGCGCCGAGTGCGACGCGAGCGAGTGACGATCCCACGCTGATGCGGCGCACACCAGCATCGGCCAGCTCCATAACTGTGACGCGACTCCCCGCAAGCACGTTTACAGGACGACTGACCGCAGCACACACGGTGCGGATAGCGTTGAGATCGGGAAGTCCAGGGGCGAAGAGCACATCAGCTCCCACTGCCTCGAAAGCTTTGAGCCGTTTGATCGTGTCGTCCAGATCGGGACGGCCGTGCAGGAAGTTTTCCGCCCGCGCCGTCAGCATGAACGGGAACGGTAGCGATCGAGCCGCTTCCACGGCGGCAGCAACGCGTGCGACCGCGTGTTCCAAACAGTAGATCGGGCCTGCTGGATCTCCAGTTGCGTCCTCGATCGAGCCGCCAACAAGCCCGACGCTCGCAGCAAGACGGATGGTCTCTGTCACCATTTCTGGAGAATCGCCAAAGCCGTTCTCCAAATCTGCGGATACGGGAAGTACAGTCGCCTCGACAATGCTGCGCGCGTTTGCTAGCGTCTCCTCACGAGAGACCGCACCATGCCCATCCGGACGACCCAGCGAGAAGGCGAGCCCCGCGCTCGTGGCGGCCAGTGCGGAATAGCCAATCTCTGCGAGCAGCCGCGCGGTACCCGCATCCCACGGGTTGGGGATGACGAACGCGCCAGGACCCTCGTGAAGCGCGCGAAAGGCGATTGCTCTGGTCTGTTGATCACTCATGAGCGGCGCCAACATGAGCGGTTTCTTGAGTTGCACCATGAGTTGCCTTAACAGGAGGCTGGTAACTTCCCGCCTCGGACCGAAAACTCACGGCGAGGCGGTTCCACCCGTTGATCGCGATAATCGCCATCGTCAAGTTTACGAGATCAACCTCGGAGAACTGCGTCCGTGCTTCCTCATACACACCATCGGGCACACCAGTGTGGCCAAGGTCAGTCACAGACTCCGTCCAGGCCAGCGCAGCACGTTCGCGTGGATTGAAGAAAGGCGTCTCCCGCCATACCGGAACCGCGTAGAGCCGCTGCTCCGTCTCGCCCACCGCGCGAGCGTCTTTGGTATGCATGTCAACGCAGTACGCGCAGCCGTTCATGTAAGAAGCGCGAAGTTTGACCAGCTCCATCAGCGCTGGCTCGAGTCCACTGCGTCGCACGTAGCTCTCAACACCGTACATCGCCTTCATCGCGTCCGGCGCGACCTGGCCATAATCGATTCGCTTGGTCATCTACACTCCTCAGAGCCTGAAAATCCTGTGGATCCTGCTTATGTGCCGTTTGCCAGACAAGAGCCCGAAAGACGACAAAGCAATTGTTTGCAATTCGTTTGAGCCCGAACCTCGGCGACAAGTTGCGAGCTTATCATCCAATCCGCGACATCGCCAGTGCGACACTCGCGTACCACAAGCCGTTCCCCGCACATGTAAGAGCTCATCTCTCCGATTGCTGCAAACGCGCTGTGTCCGAGTGGCCAGCGATTGCCAACCGCGGCCAACCTCACTCTCGTCACAAATTGGTGCCGTTACCCGAATTGGCCGCGAAGCACCGTCCGGCACCATCCTCTATTTCAAGGCGACTGGAACGCTCCAGACGAACGTGTCCCAGCTGATCCGCAACGCGGATACGTTCCCTGACCCGTTGAGGCTGATAGCCAGGTTCTCGTGCGGTGTGGTTGCTACAGTCACCTGCATCGGTACTCGAACAACATCCTGCGTCGGGTCGTAGTCCGTCCCCCACTGGCCGTGCTGCCGATTGACGATGAGCTGCACCGTGCCGTCGCGCTTGGGAAGTGTCCATAGACTGTATGCACCAGCCGGTACCGTCGTCCCACCGATCGAGAGATCGCGGTCGAAGACGAGCACCGTGGCCTCGTTCGCACCAGTGCGCCAGATCCTGTCGTAGGGGACGACGTTGCCGAGGATGGGCCGCCCCCGTTTGCGCGGACTGCCATAGGTGGCGACAACGGGTTGGCCACCAACGGTACCGCGCTCTACCTGGTTCGGCGATGCGACGCCAAGCCCCCTGCCCGTGCGGTCGGCCGCGGCAAAGGCGTTGGCTGCATGAGAGACATCGAAGAAGGCCGTTCGCTCCGACTGCGTCTTCTCTGTGGTTGCGCTCGCGTCAGCGCTCGTAATGCGACCAGCAGAGTCCACGCTCAGATGTGTCCAGAGGATGCCGAAGTAATCAACATCTACGACCGTCGGTGACCTGCGCACGAACTGGCGAGTCGAAGTGCGCCCACTCGCCATGTCGTCGGAGTGTACAGCGGTAGTATCACTCACAGTCGACGTCACATGTGGCAGGAACAACTCGTACATTCCGAGCGACGAGTAGAGGCCGAATGATGAGCCAAACCCGGTCATGTAGAGCGGGAACTCACCTTTCTGCAGTACACGAGTAGTGGTCTGCTTGTGCCCCGACGAGTCCACCATCACACGAAGCGAATCGCGAGCAAAGTCGAGCGTCACGCGCCGAGCGAGAACTTCCGACGTTCCGAGCGACTTTATGTCTAGGACAGTATGCGTGACCATCCCGCCCGGTCCGATGTCGACGGAATAGTGACACAGTACCGTTCCGGGGACCCGTACAACGATGTCCCCGTCCATATGCGTCTCAGTGCGCGTGAAGCTCTCGAGCGCAACCGTATCACGTCCGAGCGTGGTGACGAAGCCGGCGCGCTCATCGCCTGCGGAGACGACGGGGAAGCTCTGGGATCGCTGAGACCATCCGCAAAAGGCAAGAAGTGTAACAAGAATAGAGTACACGGACCGCTCACCAATGAAGTGGGATAGTCTAACACAATAACGACCCGGTCAAGCACATTGTGCTCGACGCTACTGTAACGTGCAGAGTTACCGCAACGTTCACATCCAGGCATTGTCGTTTACCTATATGAGACGTAAATCTGACACTTGATCGGCTTCCGAATCGGGCCAAGTTCCGGTACGCACAACGCGCGTGCGAGCGCCTCCTGGTTCCAGTGAAGCGTGTCCTCCGGAGTCGGCTGATGGCGGGCTATGTAGTGCGCGGCGATGCACGCGTCGTAATCATCCTGACGCAGTTCCCATGCTCGAGCGAACAGTGAACCTGCATCGGCCAGACATCCCTGTACTTCGGCGGCCATACCTTCGATACAAAGCTTTACGACCGGATTCTCGGTATCCACGTCGGTAGAAGGCTGTGGCATCCAGCGACGGAGAGTCACAGGGGCCGACCTACATCTTTATCTGAGCTGTATCCGAGGTGTCCGGAACGAGGTGGAAACGAGCGCCGCCGGTGTGGCGTTCTACATCGTGCCGGATAATGGCTCGTGTCGCGGGATCGATCCCGTAATGACCAATGATCACGTTGTCCGCGAAGCGCACGTTCCACGTTCCGCGTGCGTCATGGGTTTCCACAGTAATAGTATCCATTTCCAGTGCGTCGTCCATCTCGGAATACAGCGGCACGATCGCGTGGTAACCGGCACGAAACGGCACAGCGCGGATTAACGCATCGAGTTCATTGAAGTGAAACACCGGGCGATCGTACCGATGCGCAGTCTGATGCCTGGCGGAATCCGGCGTTGTGACCTCGAGACCCACATGCGCTCCATTGTAGTCGAATCTTGTGCGGCGGCCACCGACATGATGGATCTCCCACACTGGCACCAGACCGTCACGAAGCACCAGCGCGCTGTCGAGGAACGGTGCGCCGCGGCCAGTAAAGCTGCTGATGAACAGGAGCGCCGGAGTTCGTTGATAAGACGTCACGTGAGTCTCGGTCCGGCCCTCTCCCAAACCGCGCGCCGTGGCGCTCCCGTTTACCCCGTCCTGAAAGATGTGGAACCTAGTCGAACCGTTGCGAAAGCTCTCCGTCACAAGATCAGGTGCGCCCGGTAAGAGCACCCCGGAGGCCGGCGCGAGGGATGTTGTCCTGACGGACGCACATGCTGCCGCGACCACTAGCGCGCTGAGCCAAATACCGACACGGCGGATCTTGGTGACTAGCAGCAACGCGTGGCAATTCGGGACACCCTGCGCTGAAAGGCGCATGGCTCTAGGCCGCAGTCGTATGCTGGGAATAGATCGCGTGCCAGTGCCCGTCGATATAGACAAAGATATCGCACGACATGACACTCTCCGATCCCGGATTCCCGGAGCCAAACGTCACGATGGCCGTGTTACCTTGTAGCACGACGGACGTGCTGTGGGGATGTGCCTTGCGATATTCCGCGGAGGCAGCGATGGCCGTGGCAGCTGCACCGGGTTCGAGATTCTTCCGGGCGTGGTCTAGAAGGGCGGCCTTGGGATGAACAGTCCCATTGGGATTGATGGATCGGTATTCGGGCAACAGCATTTGATCGAGATACGCGACGTCGCCGGTGTTCTCGGCCTGACTCCAATGCTTGTCGACAGCTATGACACTAGCGGCGCTCTTCTGCGTCTCATCAGTGGCCGGGGCGCTCTGCGAAAGGCCGTGGGACGCGATGAGGCACAAGCTGGACACGCCTGTAACGATAATGGATGCTATTTTCACGTTCGGCTCTGTTCATGTTGTGAGATGGCTGCAGCGGTTACTCGCTGAACAATGGCGCGGTAACGCGGTGACAGCAGTAGCCGCGCAGGGAGCGGCTACTATCGTTCAGTGAACGGTCACTAGGTGGTCAGCGCGAGGGTGCGACCCGGAGCACCGAGGCCACCGCGCCACTGCGGCGGCGGCTAACGGTCACACGCGTTCCGCCCTCCAGAATCACGGCGTCGCGACGAAGTTCACGTACGCGATCACCGTTCACGATAGCCGACCGATGTACCCGGATGAACCGTTCGGGCGGCAAGCGCTCCTCGAGTGAGGCCAGCGACTCGCGCAGCATGTAACGCTTGTTGCGGACGTGTATTACCGCGTAGTAGTCATCGGCCTCGATCCAGTCTATCTCATCCGGATTGATGAGCACCACGCCGCTCAGCGTTGTGACAGAAAGGCGCGCTACGCGGGGAGTGACCTGAGCACTGACATGCGCCAGGAGGGCCTGCAGTTCGCTTACCCTCTGAAGGGCAATGGCCGAACTGCGTCGCTCGTTTACCCGGTGCATGGCCACCGCGAACCGATCTGGCCCCACGGGTTTCATGAGATAGTCCACCGCAGAGGCTTCAAACGCCTGGACCGCGAACTCGTCGTACGCGGTAACGAATACAACAGCAGGCATTGCCTCAGCCCCGATGCGCCGGACTACTTCAAATCCATCCATCTCTGGCATCTGCACATCCAGAAAGAGGATGTCAGGGGCACGCTCCATGACTGCAGCAACCGCCTCCAGCCCATTGGCACACTGTGCCACGACTTCAACGTCCGCATGGGCAGCCAGAAGTTGGCAGATGCCTCGCCGAGCGAGCGGCTCGTCGTCGACGACAACAGCTCGCATCAGGGCGTGCACAAATTGCCTTCGGTCAAGGCAATGCCCTGTCGGCAACGGTCTGTCCGTTTCTGGGTGCAATCAAATTTGCCTGGACCACACGCGAGTATGGAAATCGCATCAGCGACACTGTGCCGCCTCCTGAACGCGGTTGAATGTCGAGCCATCCGTTATCCCCGTAGAGTGTGGCGAGGCGCATCGCGGTTGCTGATAGGCCGGTACGCTCAACACGACGGTCTTCCCACCCGGGGGTCAGCCCGGGTCCGTCGTCCTCCACCGAGATCGCAAGCACATCGCGGTCGTCGTCCGAGCCAGAGACCACCCGTGCCGCGATGATAAGTGTAACCGGGCGGGAGCTGTGTGCGACGGCGTGCCGGATTGCGTTCTCGGCTAGTGGCTGTGTAACGAGTGTCGGAACGCCTGCGTCTAGCGCGGCCTCATCCGCATGAACCACTACCGTGAGCCTGTCGGAGAACCGCACCTCCTCAATCTCAAGGTATTGCCGGAGCAGCTCCAGTTCCATGCGCAGCGGTATGACCGGTGGAAGGGTGCGGTCGAGCACACGACGCAGCATGTTGCCGAGTAGCTCGAGCATGCGAGCTGATTGTACTATGTCGCCGTCACGGACAAGAACAGTAATAGCGTTCAGTGTGTTGTACAGGAAGTGTGGATGCAGTCGACCCTGAAGTGCGGCGAGTCGAGCGTCAGCGAGTTGTGTCTCTAGCCGGAGCGCGTCTTCGCGGCGTCCCCGGGCCTCGATCGCATAACGAATTGCGTGAGCTACTCCAACTACGGCAAAGTAGGAGATAAAGGCTACCGGAAGCCCTCCCAGAAGCCAATCCAGAAAGATTGCCGACGTCGACATCGTCCGCATTGAAACAAGCTGATTCCGGGAGAGCTGGGTGGCGAGCGTGGAAGCTGCCGCACCAAGGACGCCGATCGTCAGCGCCGACCCGAAGTGCACGGCCAACGGGCGCCCAAGCGGCCGCGAGCTGAGTGGGAACCGATCCGCGAGCCGAAGAATCAGTGGCGTGAGAACAGCGTACGTTACCCAGACGGCGCTCTCACGAAGCACGATCGCACCGAATGTGAAGGGACGGCCCGCCATCCGGTTGTACGTGTATGTCTCAATGACCGCGAAGAGCGCCGGTATCGCCCACACGCAGACAAGAATGAGGACCACGGGCACCCGGCGGCGGCGCGGGGTTGAAATCTTGTTGGCGTGAAGTGCTGAGACGCTCATGATCGCGACGTTATCGCACATCCCCCAGAAAAGTATCTGCGATGCTTCATCAACAGCTCCGGCATTTGCCATCGACACTACGAACACTTAACGTCAGAGGCATTCAGCGTCAGTCAGGCTCAGGCATTGGTGTGGTTGTGCTTCCCACGGTCAACGCCGAACTCGGACGTGTGTCGAATACACCATTTTCAAAATCGAGATGCAAGCGCGTTCCCAGAGCAATGTCGCTTCCAATCACCCCGTCGAAGGTCACAAAATTCCACGGACGGTCCGGACCGATCGGCGCATTACGTAGCTCGATCGCGTATTTCCCGTCGCTGACCGCCAACTCGCGAACCACCCACTCAGTTCGTTCTTTCTTTCCTCCAAGACCGCCCAGCTGTCCACGTCTGGCAGCCACTTGTGTTCGTGGCAACTTTCGCAAGAACTCCATAGTCACGTACGTCCCTTCGGCGCCCGTGTCGAGACCAAAAAGGAGTGGGCGACCCTCGCGGGTGATCAGGCGCACAACCGGATATCCAACCCAAAAAAGATTACGCACACCGCGCACGCCGCGTCGTGGTTTGCGAATGGACATCGTTCCTGCAGATGCGTCGATCACGAGGTCCATCCGGCGCAGTAAATCAGAGCCTATCACCCCATCGATCGGTATCGGGTTCGCGTGGCCGTTCTCCATTCTGTAGCCGAGACGAAGCGTGCTTGCGTTCACAACCGCGGCGGTGATGCCTCGCGCCATGAACCCACCGAGCGACAGCGAATCGATCAGCACGGCGCGTGCCTCTATACTGCCGCCGATTACTCCCAGGGATAGGGTATCGTTTGCCGCGAGTCGCACACCAGCCTCGATCGCGATGCCAGTCGAAAGAACAGTCATACTCGCGCCCGTGTCTACCCAGAAATCGTGCGGTCGCCCATTTACGAGAACGCTGACCACAGGAGTGCCAATGCTACTCCGGTGCAACGGCAGGATGATCGGCTCTTTCGAGAACGTAATGGCCGGAGGCGGGGCGTCCCCGAACGCGTGCGCCCACCGCTCCACTGCTGACTGTCGCACGCGCGGGTCAGTGGACGAGGCGGAAACGGAGTCCGGATCCTGTTCCAGGCGTGCGATCGTTGCCCAGTCGGAGTACCAAGTAAGTGCCATGGTGAGTCCGACGCGTGCGTACGTCCGCACGAGCGAGTCGCTCGCTGTCTTGTGTAGGGCGTGGAAGGCGATCGCCGCCCCTTGAGGATCGCTCGCCATCAGATGCTGTAACGCTATCGCGAACGTCCGCTGGTTCAAGTCGAGCGCGTCTCGTTCGGCGGCCACAATGTCTAGAACGGCAATATCCGTCCAGAACCCACGCACGTCCGTGGATCCATCTCTACTGCGCCATGGCGCCCTATCTATCGACACACCGAACGGCGCGTCAGTCGTATCGATGCGAACACCGAGGGGTGTTGCACCATCCACAATGGTCTCAGCGTCTGGCATGCGCGTGCCGTGAGCCGTTCTACAGCCCGTGGTCATCACAACGGCAACGACAGCGAAAGCAAGATAGCGGTCGATCATTGGATTTAGCACGATGTACTCCCACTCAGTAGTGCCAGATAGCACACGGCCACCCATACCACTTTCTACCGAGCGCTCCGGTCACCGCCGAATCGCTTTCATGTCAGACTGCGGCTGTTAACCAGGAGCAGCCGCATGCGCCGAGCCTGACGCGCTATTTGATTCGCGATCTGTTACGATATCGGACGCTAGACTTACCATGGAATCTCGTCGTCAGCAAGGTTCAGCCAGTTTGGCGACGCTCGTCGCCTGACATTCCGTCGCCGCGCTGCCAAATGCGCGCACGCACGCGCGGCGCGTTCCGGCGCCGGCCTAGCGCCAGACGGAGATCTCTGACAGCGGCTTACGAGTGAGATCGGGAACGCGCGCGTCCGCCGCCGGATATCCGACCGGCATCACCAGAAATGGCTTCTCGTTCGGTGGCCGCTCCAGCAGCTGGCTGAGGAACGCAATGGGATTGGGAGTGTGCGTGAGTGTCACCAGCCCCATCTGATGCACGGCGGCGATGAAGAAACCAGCCGCGATTCCACAGCTCTCCTGCGTGTAATAGTACGTACGGCGGCGCCCGTCGGGCAGCAACGCGTACGTCTGCCGAAACAGCACCACCACCCACGGTGCGTCGGTGAGGTGCGGCTTGTGCTCGTCCGTTCCCAGCGGCGCCAGCGCCTCCAGCCACTCGGGTGGCATGCGGCCGTGGTAGTTGTCGTGCTCCTCATCCTCGGCGGCCTCACGGATGCGGCGCTTGATGTCGGCGTCGGAGATGGCCACGAACATCCACGGCTGCTGGTGCGCACCGCTCGGAGCGGTGCCGCCGATCCTGATCGCGGCTTCGATCATCTCGCGCGGCACGGGGTCGGTGGCGAAGTGCCGCGTGGTCCGGCGCTGGTTCATCTCCGCCAGGAGATCGCGCGCCCGCTGCTCGGACTGAGCCAACGGTCGGCGCTCGAACGCGAGCGCGACAAAGGGAAACGTGGGCGTTGGTGGGGACGAGGGCTCAGCCAACTGGCACCCCATCGAAAAACTCCACAACTCCCGTTTCCAGCGAATACTCGGCGCCCACTACCAGCAACCCGTCGTGCTGGATGAGGCGTTCCAGGATTTCGGAGCCGTGTCGCAACTGGTTGGCAGAGGCGCGCACGTTGGCGCGAACCGCGTGATCCACCAGCGCATCGCGATCGTGCCGCAGGTCCGTCGCGAGCAGTGTCTCGACCGACGGCCGTACACGGTCCACGATCGAGTGAAGATTGCGCGACTGGTTGGCGGCGGGCCGTTCCAGCTCCTGCAGCGTGGCGAGGATGGCGCCACAGTTCGAGTGGCCCAGCACCACCACCAGTGGCGTACCGAATTTTGCTGCGGCGAACTCGACACTGCCAACCTGCGACGGCGCCACGATGTTGCCGGCCACCCGTATCACGAACAGGTCGCCCAGTCCCTGGTTGAACACTATTTCGGCTGGCACACGCGCATCGGAGCAGCCGAGTATGATGGCTATCGGGTGCTGCTCCGCGATGAGCTCGACGCGGCGGCTGAAAGCGCCGGCGTCGTCGGAGCCAATGCTCGCCACGAACTGGCGGTTTCCCTCCCTGAGCCGCTCGAGAGCCTGTGTTGCGGTTAGCATGTGTGGTGTTGTGTGATGTGGTGTGGTCGTCATGTGCTCTTGAAAGGCACTATGCCATTCCGTCGCGCTGTAGATGTGGCTCACGTCCGAGTGCACTTGCAGATCGCACTCCGCGCCTCGTTCGTCATGCGTGAAAAATGGCATGATTGTACCGGTGCGGGAACCATGTGGCTCCTCGCCGCAAGCCACTCTGAACGGTGACGCAACGACTAGCAGTACATCACGCTGTCACACGAGGAGCTTGGGATCGGCAAGCGCCAGGTGAAGGCGGGCGGGGTGGACCTGCACAACGCGAACAACGCGAACGCCAACAACGCGCCGTCGGGCGCTCGATAATCCGGCTGAAGCAGCGGTGCCGGGACAGTCGCACGCTGCGGAGGTGGGTGAAGGTGGATCTCCAGCGCAAGATCCCGGTGCGTATCATGTATCTCACGGCATTCGACAGCGCCGGCCATGTTGCCTTCCGCGTCATCTGTACGAGCTGATCCAGGCTGATCCAGGCGCTCACGGCTCCCGTGGGCAGCGTCACCCGACCCGGCGCTACAGTCCGAGCCAGTAACTGATTTTCAGCAGGAAGATGTTGTCCGGATGCGCGGCGAACAGCGCGGTGCGGTCGCGAGCGAAGTTGAAATCGCCGGCCGCCGCGTTGCTGTCGCGTGTCTGTGTCCACACCAAATACGCCGTGGAGCCGGGCCGGTACTCCCACCGGAGCACCGCGGTGCCACGCAGCGAGCGGACATTGTAGTCCGGGTTTCGTATCGTGAACGGGACCGCGGGACCGGCGCCGTCCGGGTCCACGGTGTACGTGAGGCCGCCGCCGGAACCGCTCGCCGCGATCGTTCCAACGTCGCGGCCGTATACCAGCTTGCTCAACTCCCGCGGTGCCTTGAACTCCTCGAACCGCGTGTAGCGCCCGCTCGCTATCAGCGGCTCGGCGAATATGTCCAGCGACAGCCCCGGTGTGAATGTCACCGTCGCGCGCGTTGTCATCGACAGCGCGTGCTGGTCCAGCCGCGCGAACACGTAGCGGCTGCCGTAGAAGTTGGTCGCCGTGGAATCGGCTACCGATCGCACGTACTGCGCTCCGCTCCGGGAAACCGACAAGGTGGGGTCGGCAGACAGAGAGATATTCGACGCCGGCCGCCACGTGACCGATACGTCCACCGAACGGGAGAAGCCGCCATCCTCGGCGCGCGATATCCGCGGGGCGGTCCCCAGTACAACCTGTCGGCGCGGATCGGTGGTCAGCTGCGCCAGCCCGATCCAGCTCGCGGGTGTCTGTACCACGGGCCCGCCGCGCGTGAGCCGGTCGGAGTATGCACTGCCGTCATGCGCCACGAGGAAAAATGTATTCCAGTAGTTCAGCAATTTTGCGCTCACCAGCGCGGTGGCATCGCGCGATGTCACGTCACCGTTGTAGTTCCAGTACTGCTCGGCGCCGGCTAGCAATTGAAAGTTGCGATAGTACCGTGTGGGGTGGGTGAACTGCGGGCCGACGGTTCCATTTACCCAGCGGTAGTCCGCCTTCTGCAGAAAACCCAGGTCATTTGTCTCGAAACCAGGACTGACGCTCGCCGCGTTCACGTCCCACATCCACGTGCCACTCTGCTTCGCGAGTCGCGCGATGGAGCCGTAGCCGCGCAGCGCCGTAGCCGCCGGATCGTACGCGTCCGAGAACAGCCCGTTCGACCCCGGCGTGCGATCCGGCCGCTGCAGATATCGCGCGCTGGATCGTTGCAGTCTCCGTATTGCCAGTGAATCGCCGCCCACGTTGGACGCCGATACGGCGCCGTACAGCATGTAAGTGTGATCGTCCCACGACAGCTTCCCGTCCACCCCTGCCACCTCGGCGTGCCGGTCC
The DNA here is from genome assembly GCA_050998035.1 of Gemmatimonadaceae bacterium. Classification (GTDB taxonomy): domain Bacteria; phylum Gemmatimonadota; class Gemmatimonadetes; order Gemmatimonadales; family Gemmatimonadaceae; genus Fen-1247. Next base: position 22,411 of record JBPCQO010000103.1, read on the forward strand.
AGCAGCGACGAGAGTCCCGGCGCCGAGAGGTCGCGGTACACCGAGGTCGCGACACCACCCAGCACCAGATTGCCACCGCGCATCTCTCGCGTGGCACGAGCGACGAAATCGTTGGTGCGCGGCTCCACCGCCTGCGTCAGACGGCGGCCATCAGTCGCGAGCACCGGCGCGCTGGCGCCGCGGGTCAACGCATCCAGCACACCGATGGTGTAGCCACCCGCTGTGCGGCCGGTGAGCTTTGCCGCACCCAGGATCGTGGTGTTGGCCGGTACGTCAGTGTATTCGCCCGCCGCGTAAGCCAGTGAGGCGCCTTCGGGAGCCCGTCCCACCCGACGCGAATAGAACAGATCCAGCCCCAGACCGCAGTTGATGTTGCAGCCCGGCGAGCCGTAGTCGAATAGATTCGCCCCCTCCACGAAGAACGGCCGTCTTTCCGGGAAGTACGTCTCGAAGGCCGACAGGTTCACCACGGCGGGATCCACCTCCACCTGGCCGAAATCCGGATTCACCGTTGCGCTCAGCGTGAGATTGGAAGTGGCCAGATACTTCAGATCACCACCGATGCGCAGGGTGGACCGGTGCGGGTCGTACAGCGGGTTGGCCTGATCGGGCGTGAGCCGCGACGAGCTGACCACCGCGTACGGCAGCAGCTCCACGCGCGTCGGGCGTGCGTGCAGCACCATTCCGGTGAGTGTCCCGAAGAACGCCGGCCCGCCCGACTGGTTCTGACGCCAGAATGCCCACTGGTCCCGCTCCTGGTTCCGCTGCGTGATGCGCGTGAGGTTTAGTCCCCACGTCTGCACCGAATCCGGAGCGAAGCGCAACTGGCTGAACGGGATGCGCACCTCCGCCGTCCAGCCGAGTGAGTCCACGTTCCCTGCAGCTTCCCACACGGGATCCCAGGAGCGGTCGTAGTTGGTCGCGTCGCCGCGCCAGCCGGCGGGATTCACGTCGAACTCCACACTGTGCAGCCGGTCGTGGTACGGATCGAAGTCGATGCGCAGTATGTCGCTGCTGGGGCTGTTGTC
>JBPCQO010000139.1:0-5888 GCA_050998035.1 Gemmatimonadaceae bacterium
CGTCGAACATGGGATCATCCACGCTCTTGCGGACATCGATCTGCGCGGCGAGGTGGCAGATAACATCGAAGGCGCCATCCTTTATAAGATGTGCGGTGGAAGCTGAGCGGATGTCATCCTCGATGAGGGCGACGCCGTCGGGGAGATTGCTACGCTTGCCGGACGACAGATTGTCAAGGACGGTGACCTGTGCGCCGTCCGCGATAAACGCCCGCACCACGTGTGAGCCGATGAAGCCGGCTCCGCCGGTCACGAGAATATTCTTCATAGTAGTTGAGAGGTGATGCGCAAGGTAATAAGAGGCCGACGGACGGTCGCCCGTACACGCTGGGGTGACGGGTCGATAACCGAAGCAACAGTCAAGCCGGAATAAGAGAATGTGACACCGTTGGGCGACCGCCGGTCGCCCCTACATTGATGCGAGCCATTGGAGCGCCTCGGCACGTTCGGCGAAGCTCTTGAGATTCGAGCGGCTGCTGAAGGTGAGGATGCCGTCCAGGATGATCCGCTGCAGACCGCTCATGCCGATGATGGCGCTGGCGATGACGTAGGGGCGGTTTCCGGCAACGAACTGCTTGAGCGACTCGACGACTTCTATGTTGCACTTGGAGCCGGTGACGTCGACCATGGTGCGGACTGACGCGGTTGGCTGCTCGGCGATCAGCGCGGCGGCGGCTGCGATATGTGGCAGCGCGTCCGCGGGTGCAGCGAAGCCGGCGAAGTTCATTAGCAGAACCTGGGCTCCGCCGGTGGGGTTGGTCAAAAAGGAGATTCGGTCTGACATTGCTGACGTGACTGGCGTAGCTGGTGACGCGAGGTCAAATTGCTCGCTGGCATGGAGTATCGGCGGGATGGAGTGAATCCATCACCTACGACTCCGGGTGGTGCCGTTGGGCTACAGGTTGGGTGGCGGGACGAGTCAAATAGTCCGACCTGTTGCGTGGTGAACACATGTGTTGCACGTGGTCGGCGCGGGTGGACGGCCTCACGCACTCAGATCACATGACGGCTAAAGGTTCCCCGGGAATATTGGCCGGGCGCTCGCAGCGAGAGACGGCGAGCTGAGGCGGTGTTGGGGTTAGACGTAGGCGAGGCACGGATTCTGCTTATGTTGTCGGAAGCGGCGGACGAGGGTTCGCTGTGTGGGATCGAGGTGAGTGTAAGAGCTCCTTAGTCACCCGGTCGGGTAATTAACAGTTTTCCAGAGAGGACGTTTTCATGAAGAAGGGATTTGCACGTCACGCGGCGCTGGCACTAGCGGCTGCAGGCACGATGGGGCTCAGCGCCACTGCCAATGCTCAGGGTGTTCGGTTTGTCGGTAACACCACAGGCTGTTTCTTCACCGGAGCGGCGACCTGCACGGGGACGACTTCGTCCGCATTCAGCAATCTGGTCTTCAACGGCTCGACGTTCGATGCCAAGTCCAACCCCGCTGATGGTCTGTTCACGTTGGGTAGCACGGTGGGGAACCTCAACAACCTCGGTTCGTTCACGCTGACCGACGGTAACACCAACTACACCGGTCAGCAGTTCGCACTTTTCCTGAACTTCACGCAGCCGACCGGCGTTTCTGGCAACAACAAGTACACGGCCATGCTGACGGGAAATCTGTCCAGCAGCACCACGGGTAATGTGTTCGTCGATTTCAACAACGATCCGCATAACTTCACGTTCACCGACGGCACGAAGCTCAGCTTTGCCGTCAATGACGTCTCGGTTGATGACCAGGCAACTGGCGTGGCTACGGTCGCGATCACCGGCCAGGGTCTTACCACGACCACGACGCCTGAGCCAAGCTCGATGGCGCTGCTCGGAACGGGCCTTGTTGGCCTAGTACCGATGTTCCGCCGCCGCAAGAACAAGGCGTAAGTCTCTACCGACGCCCTTCCAGCTGTTGACGTGATCTGGGTTCGTTAAGCCCAGACCGCGTTTCCACCCGACTCTTCAGGGTGCGCTTCCTTCGGGACGCGCACCCTGAATTTTTTTAGTCTGGCGAAGGGCGACTATCTGAACGGATCGGTGTAGCAGGTAGCGAATCCGATGCGAAAGAGACTGTGGTCATGGTGCGAATGTTGCGTCATCGGGATGTATCACAATCACCTGTTGTCCTCACCTGCGAAGCTAATTTTGCAGGCCAGAACCTTATCTCCGTCCAGCTTAAGTGCCCCTATGATTCGACTAATTAGTTCCTCTCGCTCGCTGGTCCTCGGTCTAATTCTAGCTTCAGCCGGTACTGTCGCGTGCGGCGGTGGCGGTGCTGATAAAATCGTGGGTGTGACGCCAGGTAATGGCGGCGGGACCGGGGGCACTGTAGCGGTAGGGTCCGTTGTTCTGGGATCCACGACTGCATCTATTCAGCGTGGCGGGTCGGTTACGCTCACGGCTTCCGCGCGGGATGCTTCGGGTAATGCGCTATCAGGGCGTACAATCACCTGGGCGACGAGCGACGCGAACATTGCGGTTGTGAGCAGTAGCGGTGTTGTCACCGGAATGGGTCCGGGAACGGCGACGATTACGGCTACGAGCGAAGGCAAGGCAGCGTCCGCTATGGTAACCGTCACAGCGCCACCAGTAGCGGTTGTAGCATCCGTCTCTCTGAGTGCTGCGTCTCCTGTTTCGCTTCTCGTCGGTGTGGTGGACTCAACTACGCTTGGGAGCGCGACGGTTGCTGCCACTACTAAGGATGCTTCGGGCAACGTCCTCACCGGGCGCGTCGTTACCTGGAGTTCGGACGCTAGCTCTATTGCGACTGTAAGCTCGACTGGGGTTATCAAGGCTGTAGCTGCGGGGAGCGCGACGATCACCGCGACGAGCGAAGGCAAGAGCGCCGCGGTGACCGTGACAGTGGTCAGGCCGCCGGTGGCTCAGATCACCGTAACGCCGTCGAGTGCCACTGTGAAAGTTGGGGCGAGCGTAACAGTATCGGTGATACTGTTGGACGCCCAGGGCCATTCGCTCACTGGGCGGCTTGGCGGGCTCGATTATGATTCAGCGATCGTCACTGTAGTGGGCGAGTCGATCACGGGTAAGGCTGCTGGAAGTACCGCGGTTACGTACAGTAGCGAAGGCAAGAAGGGCGCGGTTACGGTGACGGTGGTTCCGTAGGGCTGGCTCAGGATTCGAGAGGGCTGGCCGGGAATTCGAGAAAGGCGCGGCTGAAGCCGCGCCGTACAGAGGAGGAGCCCCGCGAGCGTCGTGCTCGGGGGGCTCCGTCGTTAAAGGGGAATCATGATGGAGAAGCGTAGGATCGGATCGCTGGAGGTTTCGGCGGTGGGGTTGGGGTGCAATAATTTTGGCACGCGGCTGGACGAGGAGGGCACCGCGCGAGTTGTGCATGCAGCGCTGGATGCGGAGGTCAACTTTTTCGATACCGCCGACATTTACGGGAAGGGGCTGAGCGAGGAGTATCTCGGTCGTGCGCTGGGTCAGCGGCGTGGGGAGGTGTTGATCGCTACCAAGTTCGGCATGCCGATGGACGAGCAGCGGCGCGGTGCGCGGCCGGACTACATCCGCAGAGCGGCGGAGGACAGCTTGCGGCGGCTCGGGACAGACCACATCGATCTATACCAACTGCACCAGCCCGACGCGGATGTGCCCATCACCGACACGCTCGGCGCGCTGAACGAGCTGGTGCGCGCCGGCAAGGTGCGCGAGATCGGCTGCTCGAACTTCTCGGCGGCGCAGATCGGCGAGGCGGAATCGATCGCCAAGGAGCGCGGCACCGCGCGATTCGTGAGTGTGCAGAACGAGTACAGTCTGCTGCACCGCGAGCCCGAGCTCGAGGTTCTGGCGGAGTGTGAACGAGTAGGCGCCGCGTTTCTCCCGTTCTTCCCGTTGGCGAGCGGGCTGTTGACGGGCAAGTATCATCGGGGCGAGGCGGCGCCGGCGGGGAGCCGTCTGGCGAATGGCGGGCGGGCGGGGCAGTTAACGGACGAGAGACTCGATCGCGTGGAAGCTCTACGTCACTTCGCGGAGTCGAAGGGGCACACGTTACTAGAGCTTGCGTTTGCATGGTTGCTCGCGCGGCCTGTTGTGGCATCGGTTATTGCGGGCGCGACGAAGGCCGAGCAGGTGAAGTCGAACGCCGCGGCGGCTGCGTGGCGGATGAGCGATGCCGACATGGCCGCAGTTGATGCCAAGGCCAGGACTGCTCACTCTTCGGCATGACGCAAGCAGACTCCGCAGTATTCCCCACCTTCTCCAGCGACAACTGGGCGCCGGCGCACCCACGCGTGATGGAGCAGCTCATCCGTGTGAACGAGGGCATGGCGCCAGCATACGGCGCTGATCCATACACGGCTGAAGCAATCGCCCTCATCAGGCAGCACCTCGGCCCGAGCGCTATCCCGTCACTGATACTCACCGGTACGGGTGCCAACGTCCTCGCGATCGGGAGTTGCGTACGACCGTGGGAAGCGGTGATCTGTCCAGACACGGCGCACATCGTGGCTAGTGAGACCGGGGCGCCGGAGTGGCACGTCGGGACGCGCCTTATCACCGTGCCGTCATCCGACGGCAAGCTCACGGTAGAAGGGATGCGCTCGCGCCTCGGCGGCAAGGGTGTGGAGAGTCGAGTGCAGCCACGCGTCATCTCCATCACGCAGGCGACCGAGTATGGCACCATCTACCAGCCGGCGGAGCTACGCGAGCTGACCGATGCAGCGCACGCGGCCGGGCTGTACGTGCACATGGACGGCGCCAGGCTCGCCAATGCTGCCGCCGCACTGGGCGTTGGAATGCGTGAAGTGTCGTCGGATTGCGGCGTCGATGTACTGTCCTTCGGCTTCACGAAGAACGGTGCGCTCTGCGCCGAGGCGGTGGTGTTCTTCGACTCGGTACTGGCCGAGGGGTTTGGATACAGGCGCAAGCAGGGGATGCAGCTAGCTTCGAAGATGCGCTTCGTGGCGGCGCAGATCATCGGGTTGTTGGCCGATGATACGTGGCTGGACAATGCACTGCACGCCAATCAGCTGGCGCGCCGTTTGGGCGATGGACTGGCCGGGCTCCCTGGGGTCCGCATCACTCAGCCCGTGGAGTCCAACCAGGTATTCGCGATCCTGCCAGTTCACCGGGTGGCGGCACTGGAGAAGGGCGGATCATTCCATGTGTGGACTGAGGACACGTCGGAGTATCGCTTTGTTTGCTCCTTCGCGAATACGGTGGAAGAAGTAGATGCGTTCCTGGCGCATGCGCGGAAGGTGCTCGGCTTGGGTTGATCCTGGGGAGTATGAAGACGACGTGCGCTGGCGTGGTGCATTGCAGCGGATGGCGAGCGGGCTAAGTTAGTGGCAACCCGTCTTCATCCAATCGGTCATGGCGATCATTTCACTGTCACGTACAGCGCGTTCTGCTACTGCTGTAAGCCTTGCGTTCGGTATCTTAGTTGGCGCTCCAGTGGTGAGCGGTGCACAGAGCACCCAGCCAATCGACAGCGCGTATACCGCTCAGATAAAAGCGCTCACGCCAGTCGATCCACGCTGGCACTTCAGCACCGAGCTGGTGGACCAGCTGCCGTACTCGGCTACAGTCCCGACCCCGCTCAAGGTCCTGGGCTACGTCCCCGGTACACTGGGCAAGCTCTCCCGCGTGGCGGATCTCAATAGGTATTTCCGCGCGCTCGCGGCCGCCTCTCCCCGCGTAAAGGTCTTCTCCGGTGGGATGAGCGACGAGGGGCGCGAGATGATCGTGGTCGCGATTGGAGACGAGCAGACCATCGCCAGGCTGGACGATTACCGCAACATGCTCGCGCGTCTGGCCGATCCGAGAACTCTGGACGCCGCGACGCGCACGCAGCTGCTGCGCGATACAAAGCCCATTTACTGGCTTACTGGCTCCATCCATTCGCCGGAGACTGGTAGCCCCGAAATGTTGATGGAACTGGCGTACCG
>JBPCQO010000186.1:0-6077 GCA_050998035.1 Gemmatimonadaceae bacterium
GTCAACGTACAGTCGTGGAGGTAGCCTGGACAAGTACTTAGACAATGGTTAGACATTCCTAGTCATTCCGAACCGTCGTCTTATCTCAACAGGAGCAGCCATCATGAGCACAACAGCAGATCGTCCCATGCCAAACATGCAGCCGAATACATCGAATAGCCAAGATTCCCAGGATGCGCAGAAGCATCCCGAAGGTGCGCTAACCCGCCAGATCGAGGATCAGACGGCCAAAATCCCATCCGATGTATTTCTGATGGCTGCGCTTGGCTCGATCGCCGTTGCGTTCGCTCTCGAGGTGGCTGGTAGCAAGGAAAAGAGCCGCTTCGTGGGGCAGTGGGTTTCGCCCTTCCTGCTCCTCGGCGTTTACAACAAGCTGGTCAAGGTCGCCGGGTCGGATCGCGTACATCCTTCATAAGAGCTGCCATAGATCTTCGGAGTTTCAGGCATCTACTCCTCGGCTGCTGTGGTGTCGTGCCGGATGTACCCTTCCGCCGACGCGCTGTCTTCGAGACATCGTTACGCGTCTACCACAGCACTGCCAACATTTACTTCCTGTCGCGCAGGTACCCGGGTGTACGCGGCTCGTTTGAGCCGCGGCTTTCACTGAATCGTTGAGAAACATTGCGATGCCGAGCGCCAGCTCTTAATGTCTCAGCGTTGCAAGGCTGGAGTAGACCCTATCGGGATACCCGTTCAGCTCACCCGATCCGTTGTTGTACGCAGCCAGAGCGTGATCGGTATCGCCGTGGTGGCGTGTTAGAAACTCTCTGTAGATGTGCGCGCCGAAGCAGATGTTGACGTGCGGCTCGTGCAGGTTGCGCGCGGTCATGCGGCCGCAGCCCGGCTCGTATTCTCGCCACGATGCGCGCGACGGGACCACCTGCATCAGACCAATCGCCCCCGCGTGGCTATATGCGCTGGGATTGAACTCGGACTCTGCGTACGCGATAGCGACGAGCAGCTTGGGATTCACGTGCAGCTGGTCGCCGTACCGCACGAACTCGTGTGCCCAACGCCGGGCGGTAGCCGAGTCGACATGCTTGCGCCTGAGCATGCGCGCAACCGTATCGCGTCTCAAGCCAGAGCGCCAATCCGACAGCGACGGTGCGTGAACGATCACTGGAGATAGTGTGATAACGTTGTCCGCCATGCGCACAACTGCGCTCTGGACGCGCACGCCCGCTCGCAATGGTGTCGCAGTATTAGCTATCGCCGCACCACCTGCCAGGAGCACAACAGCACATATCCACGGACGCAACGACAACGTGCGGGTGAATGATGTCATTCAAACCTCCAGGTTCAAGAACCGTGGACTTACAAAGGAGCTTGATGTCTCCAGATCGGACTCGTGCATCGCGCATGGCCCACCCGAGTGACACCGCTGTTTAAGGCTGATCGCAGCATCAAGATCAATCCCAACGCCAGTTTACCCTGCCGATTGCGTGCCAGCGCGCCGGCGCTGTTTATCAGAAGACTTTATGACGCAATCATTCCATTTTTACGACATTGTTGCCGGAAATCGCGAGCCGAAAGCAGAAACTTTGTTCGAACACCGTGCTCATACTGTTGACCTGCTACGGCAGTTCTGCGCAGATGAAGCAGAATACCGGTGCGTGTATAAACGCATGTGAGTCAACAAATGTCAACGATTGACAATCCGTGTCAGTCAGTGTGGTTTACGCAGCATTAGTTGTAGATCGCTCTATCGCTGCAAGGTTTGCTACTGCACTGATACGCATATTTTCGTCGAATGCGTTCTCACTTTTTGCAATCACGACAGTTGCGACGGCGTTACCGATCAGGTTCGTTATTGCACGAGCTTCACTCATGAACCGATCCACGCCGAGCACGAGTGCAATGCCTTCTACCGGCACAACGCGCAGCGCCGAGAGTGTGCTCGCCAGCACTATGAAGCCTGAGCCGGTTACACCAGCTGCTCCTTTCGATGTCACCATCAACACCGCCATCACGGATATCTGCTGACTCAGCGACATATGTACGCCGAACGCCTGCGCGATGAACAGTGTCGCCATGGACAGATAGATGGACGTGCCATCCAGATTGAATGAGTAGCCAGCCGGGATCACCAGTCCGACTACGGACTTGGCGCAACCGTAGCGCTCCATCTTCTCGATCATCAGTGGCAACGCTGCTTCTGAGCTGGAAGTACCGAGCACGAGCAGTATCTCCTCGCGGATGTACTTGAGCAGTTGCCACAGTGAGAACCGATACATGCGTGCAATCGCGCCGAGCACCACGAAGATGAACAGCGCCATCGTGAGATATACGTCGAGCATCAGGCGACCGAGTGGCAGCAGCGTACGCAGCCCAAAGGTGCCAATCGTGAACGCCATGGCTCCGAACGCACCGATCGGCGCGACCTTCATGATTATTGCAGTGATGCGAAAGAATACCTGCGCCAGACGATCGATTCCGACGATAACCGGACGGCCGATCTCGCCCATGCCGCTGAGTGCGATGCCGAACAGGATCGCAAAAAATACGACCTGTAGTATGTCTCCGTTGGCGAACGCGCTAACAACACTGGGCGGCACGATATGCGTGAGAATGTCGACAAAGCTGAACTGTGCACCAGCTGTCGCATACTTGGTCACGTCACCGTGTGCGAGACGGCTCACGTCCAGACCAGTCCCGGGGTGCGTCAAGTTCACAACTGCGAGCCCGATCGCCAGCGACACTGTCGATACGATCTCGAAGTAGAGGAACGCCTTTCCACCAACGCGTCCGACCTTCTTGATATCGTGCATGTTGGCGATGCCGAGCACGATCGTGAGAAAGATGATGGGCGCTATGACCATCTTCACCAAGTTGATGAACGTGTCGCCAACAGGGCGCATCGCCGCACCGGCGGCGGGAAAGAAGAAGCCGAGCAGAGCGCCGGCGGCGATCGCGCAGAGTACCTGGACGGTCAGATTACGAGCGAGACGGTGCATGCGCCTGGATTAGTCGGCCTGGATTAGTCGGCCTGAGTCATCGGATCACAGATGCCGTGTGGCATCATCATGTGTATCTATATCCGCTGCGGCGTCGTTCATTGGTACACAAGTTACATCGTCCAGCCGCGTGCGCAGCCACCGGCCTGCGCCAGCGTCGCCCGTGAGAGAGCACACCTCCTTGAAGTGCTCACATCCCACAATGGCGGGGACGCCAATGGTCCCTGCATACTGCGCGGCGACGAGGCGGTGATCCTGATCAAAGGTCGAGAGGAGTCGCCGCAGTGCGCCGCTACCGATGCGCGGCTGGTCGGCAACCGTGATCAGTATTCCGTCGCTCTCCGGCGCGATCGTCACCGCGGCGCTAATACCGGCTGCAAGGGATGATGCGAGTCCTTCACTCCACCGGTCGTTCGCCACCAGAGTGACGCCGTCGATCCCCGAGAGTGCCATGGCCACGATGTCCGCGTTCGCACCGAGTACAACGACGACCGGTGCGGCGCCCGCGGCTATCGCCGCACTCGCGGCCCGCCGCACTAGTGCCTCACCTCTGTAGACCAGTAATTGTTTGGGCCGCCCAAATCTGGTAGACGCTCCCGCCGCCAGAATTATCCCAGCTACCTGCCCACGTATCTGCCGAGCTCCATCAAACGTGTGCGACTCTCGCGGGCTCGCCGTGAATCGAGGCGCTTCGGTCCCGCAGGTGCGACCCTGACCGGCCGCTAACCACGGCGGAAATCTCCGCGATAATTGATAGCGCGATTGCTTCGGGGCCATCTCCGCCGATGTCCAGTCCGATGGGGCCGTAGATCCTGTCGCGCAGTTTGGCAACGCCAAGGCGACCGCGCGCCGCGAGATCGCCGAGCATGCGCTCGGTACGTGTGCGCGGGCCGAGCATTCCGATGTAGGCCACGTCTGCCGTGGCGAGAGCATCGAGATAATCCAGGTCGCGATCGTAGCTGTGCGACATCACTACCACAGCGGTCCGCGGCGAAAGCTCCACAACATCTGTCAGACGCACAGCGTCGGGACATTCGGCGATGCGCGCTGCTGCCGCGAATCGACCGTGGGGGGTGAATGCGGCAGAGCGATGATCCACAACTGTCACCGTCCAGCCAAGCTCAGTGGCCATGCGTGCGACGGGGACGGAATCCGGCCCGCTGCCGCACAGGACGATATCGACACGCGGCGTCACGATCTCGAACGCAACCTGCACTTCAGTGTTATTGAGCGAGAAGTCCTGAGTCAGCCCGTGACGCGCGTTCACGCCTCCACTGATCGCAGCTTGCCTCACATCGCACAGCATGGTCAGGTCATCCCATGCGCCCTCGCACGTAACATTGTTCGCGTGAGAATCGATGAGCATGCGCTCGCCGACGCTGGGTGCGCCGTCGCCGCTGGACCGGGTCACGGTGGCCAGTACCGTTGGCACGGCGTTGGTGAGCGCAGTATGGAACAGTCGCGACAGGGCGCGGGCGCGATCGGGAGTGAGTGGCTCGAGCAGCACCTCGACGAGTCCATTGCATCCGAGGCCGAGGCCCCAGACGTAGTCGTCGCCGGAAAGGGTGTCGTAGAGCACGATGTCGGGCACACCGGACGCACGAACACGTTTGGCATGTTCGATCAGGTCTGCCTCCAGACATCCGCCGCTCAGCAGACCAGCCGTTGTGTCGTCGGCGCGGACGATCATTCGCGTTCCGACGCCGCGGTACGTCGATCCATCGGTGCGCACGACGCTGACGAGCACTGCGATCTGGTCAGCATCCGCGGCCCGGGCCAGCTCATTGACTATGATGTGCTGGTCACTCATTTGATGTACCGGCAGTACCGCTCACACCAGTACCTTGTCCAGCGTGATGGGAAGATCACGCACGCGTTTTCCGGTGGCGTGATAGATGGCGCTTGCCACGGCCCCCGTAAGACCGGTCATCCCTATCTCCCCGATCCCCTTCACGCCGAGTGGATTGACGTGCGGATCTTCTTCATCGACGAAGGATACATCGATGGTGCCGATGTCGGCGTTCACGGGAACGTGATATTGTTCGAGGCTCGCGTTCACGTAGCGGCCATTGCGGGAATCGATGTGCGTCTCCTCCATCAGCGCCATTCCGAGGGCATACACGATGCCGCCCATGAGCTGGCTGCGCGCGGTCTTGGCGTTGAGTATGTGACCGGCGGCGTAGGCGGCCACAACGCGCGGAACGCGGATCTGCCCCAAATCCCTGTCGACGTGTACTTCGGCAAAGACGGCGCCGAACGCATGCATGGAGTACTCGTCCTTTTCCGGGCCCTGCTGTGAACTGGCTTCGGCCTCGAGTGGCTGGCCATGGCGCGCGATCACGGCAGCGTACGTTTCGCCTCTGGAAGGATTGGAGATGAGCGACAGACGCCCGTCGGCTGCGCGCACGTCTCCTTCGCTTGCGCCGTGGAGCGGCGATGCGGTGGCGGCTAGCGCCGTCTGGATGAGCAGCTTTCGCGCGGCGAGTCCGGCGGCCTGCACCGCGGAACCCACCGATGCGGCAGTCTGCGAACCACCGGACCCCGGCGTTCGCGGCATGTTGGTATCGCCCAACTCGAAGAGCACGCGGTTGGGCGGGAGTCCGAGTGCATCCGCCGCGACCTGGGTCATCACCGTGTACGTGCCGGTGCCGATGTCCTGCGAGCCAGCACGCACCCAGCCGCTTCCGTCCGGAAGAATTCGCGCCACCGCCGACGCGGGAGAGCGATGCGTGGGGTAGCTCGCGGTCCCCATTCCCCACCCTACGAGCGCGTTGCCATCGCGCATGGAGCCAACCTGCGGAGTGCGCCTGGACCAGCCGAAGCGCTCCGAGGCTGTTGCATAGCACTGACGCAGTGATTTACTCGACCATGGCTTGCCACTCTGCGGATCCTTCTCGGCGTAATTCTTCAGTCGCAGCGCGAGCGGATCCATCTTGAGCGCGTACGCCAGCTCGTCCATCGCACTCTCGATGGCAAAGCTTCCCGAGGCTTCACCTGGAGCGCGCATGTAGGTCGGCGTCCCCATGTTGATCTTCTTGAGATGATGATTGGTATCCGCATTGGGACACGCGTACAGCATCCGCGTGATCACCGCGCACGGCTCCAGCCAGTCCTCTATCTCAG
>JBPCQO010000229.1:0-5101 GCA_050998035.1 Gemmatimonadaceae bacterium
TGCCGACCGCGGCACGCTTCCGGCCAGCACCCAGCCCGTCTACAACGGCGAGGATAACACCACCCACGGTGGGGTGAACGCCGCGGGGCTGGGTACGAACGCCGGCGGAACGGCGGCGGTCACGGAAGCGTTCGACGAACCGCTAACGAAAGATCAGGTGCTCGCGATCGTCGCTCCGTTCCTCGCCTAGATATTCGCGCTTCACCATCACGAACCGCTCTCATTCCGCCACCTCCCTGTCGATGGCGGTTCCTTCTCCGGAGACGGGACAGCCACGAGGCAGACATCCGACTCGGGCGAGCGGCCGTGTGTGATCGGTGCCGTGCTCGCCGAACCCGGTGCTATGGAATCAAACCGTTTGGCCGTGAGCCTCGTACAGTGTGTGTTACTCTCTAACGCTGGAAATTGATACGTGATCATGCAACGAAATCGGAAATCGATCTTCATAGGAGCGGTCGCAGCCGTGGCTGTACCAGTCGCGCTCTTTGCCATCACATCGGGCGGGGAAGCGACACCACTCGCACGCGCTGTGACCCCGGCGCCGTCGCCAGCTACGATATCGGCTGCCGCATCGCTCGATACCGCCGTCTTTGCTGGTGGCTGCTTCTGGAGCATGGAGCGCCCCTTTGACCACGTTCCCGGCGTGTCCTCTACCGCCGTCGGTTACACCGGCGGCCACACGCCGCACCCGACGTACGAACAGGTCGGATCGCGCAAAACAGGGCACACTGAGGCGGTTCAGGTGGTATATGATCCAGCGAAAGTGACGTATGACAAATTGCTGGACGTATACTGGCACAACATCGACCCGGTAACGAAGGACGCACAGTTCTGTGATGGCGGCAACGACTATCGCACCGCGATCTTTTACCGCTCACCCGGGCAGCAGCAGGCGGCTGAACGGTCCAGTCAGGTGATACAGCAGCACTTCAAGAAGCAGCTCGCAACTGAGATCGCGCCGGCTTCCACGTTCTGGATGGCGGAGGAGTACCATCAGCACTTCGCCGATCGGAATCCGGTCCGGTACAACATGTACAAGCGGGGCTGCGGCCGTGATGAGGACCTCAGAAAGATATGGGGTGATCGCGCCGCGCCGTTCGTTCCCAAACACTAGATCATACACATACTCATGAATCCACTAAAGCTTGCCACACATAGCTCCAGCCGTTTTCTGATAGCGGCACTCGTCTTTGCTCCGATCGTCGGCGTTGCTACGAGAGCCGATGCGCAGACGGTTACCGCGCGAACGTACGTCAAGCCGAGTGATGCAATTCTGCGCCAGAAGCTCACTCCGTTGCAGTACGCGGTTACGCAGCATGACGACACCGAGATGGCGTACAACAACGTCTACTGGAACAACCACGCGCCCGGTATCTACGTCGATGTGGTGTCGGGCGAGCCGCTCTTCAGCTCGGTGGACAAGTATGACTCGCACACCGGGTGGCCCAGCTTCACCAAGCCGCTCGATCCGAAGAACATTCGGCACGATACCGATACCAAGCTCGGCTACGACCGCACCGAGATTCGTTCCGCGCACGCCAATTCGCATCTGGGCCACCTATTCGACGACGGTCCCAAGCCGCTCGGGCTGCGCTACTGCATGAACTCTGCGGCACTGCGTTTCGTCCCGGTCGCCAAGCTTGCTGCGGAAGGTTACGGAAAGTATCTGCCGCTGTTCCACTAGGGCGACAACCCGGCGGGCCAGTAGACCGCTAGAACGACAGTCGCTGGCTCGCTTTTCGTAACGAATACTTTCATGACAACTTTTTTCTCAAGGGTGTTTGGCGGGCAGGGCAGCATGTCAGATCAACACTCATCCGACAGTCAGCCCCGTACGGCAGTGCTCTCCACCGAGGCTACAGCCAACCTTCCCGCCCACGCCGAGCAGGCGACCTTTGGGGCCGGCTGCTTCTGGTGTGTGGACGAGCTCTTCCGGCAACTGAAAGGCGTCGTTCGCGTGGAGTCTGGATATGCCGGCGGACAGACGCACAACCCGTCCTATCGCGACGTGTGCAGTGGCAATACCGGCCATGCCGAGGTCGTTCAGGTGACATTCGACCCCACGGTGATCTCGTATCGTGATTTGCTGGAGGTGTTCTTTACCATCCATGATCCAACGACGCTCAATCGACAGGGTGGCGACATCGGAACGCAGTATCGCTCGGTCGTCCTGTACAACACGCCGGAGCAGCGCGAAACGGCTGAGCAGGTGATCGCCGAGTTCACGGAGGCTCGCGTGTGGGACCGCGCAATCGTGACCGCGCTTGCACCGTTCACCACGTTCTACGAGGCGGAGCCGGTGCATCAGGAATACTACAGCCGCAATCCGCGGCAACAGTATTGCCAGATCGTTATCGCGCCGAAGGTGGCGAAGTTCCGTAAGCGGCACATGGACAAGCTCCGCGCCTGAGCTGCGCTAATAGCTCCGCCTACAACGCCCAAGTACAACATCGACACAGAGGACATACAAAATGGACACGACCAAGCAGTTCACCAAGCCTACTGACGAAGAGCTCAAGCAGAAGCTCACGCCGGAGCAGTACAAGGTCACCCAGCATGAGGGGACAGAGCCGCCCTTCCGCAACGCATACCACGACAACCACGAGGCGGGCATTTACGTGGACATCGTCTCTGGCGAGCCGCTCTTCAGCTCGCTGGACAAGTTCGAGTCCGGCACCGGTTGGCCCAGCTTCACCAGGCCCCTGGATCCAGCGAACGTGACGACCAAAACTGACCGGAAGTTTTTCATGAGCCGCACCGAGGCTCGCTCGGCGCTGGCCGATTCCCACCTCGGGCATGTATTCGATGATGGCCCTGCGCCGACAGGCCAGCGTTACTGCATGAACTCGGCAGCCATGCGCTTCATCCCGGCTGATCGCCTGGAGGCGGAAGGGTACGGTCAGTACGCGTCGTTATTTCAGAACGTCCACGATACTGCTGGCCGGTAGCTCTTGGCGGACAAGCCGATGCCGCTCAGCTGTGGCTGGCGGCATCGGTCAGCCCGTCGACCCGTGTCTCGTCATCGTCCCGCTTCTCCTCGCCTGAGATGAGTAGCAGCGCCAGAATTCCGTAGATCGGAAGGTGCCCCACCAGCTCGCGCCAGCCCAGGAAGGGAAGGGTGAGATTGAACGGGATCAGCGTCACCAGAATGAGCAGCCTCACGTACGCGCCCGAGATGAGGATCAGCCCAATCGCCAGCTCCACCGTCCCGGCCATCAGCAGAAAAGTGGTGTCGTCTACCGGAATACCAATCGCTGAGAAGAAGTTGAAATGGTGGGTAGACAGAAACGCGAGGCCCATTGGAAGATTCCACAGCTTCTCTGTGAAGGCGACCACCGCCAGCCCGATCCCGGTGCACACACGCAGTACCGGGACGGCGTAGGGAACCAGCCGCGGGATAGGGCGGTGCAGCCGCTCGAGCGCCATGTCGAACGCCAGCGGGCCGCGTCCGGTGGCGAACAGATAGAACGCCACTCCCAGTATCTCCGTGTGCTCTATAAGCCGCACCGGTCCGAACAGGACCGCGCCGGCTATCCACGTGAGCGCGAGCGCAGCCGCGGCCGGTCGCGCGAGTGCGCCATAGATGAAGCTCAGAGCGATCACGATCTCAGCGAGGCCGAGTAGGCCGCCAAGCAGGTTCACCGGTAGCGGTAGATTGGGGAAAAAGAGTTCCCTGGTGATGCCGCTCACCAGCAGCGTCACCCCCGTATGAACTCCGATTACGAGTGGCATCCACGAAAGGAGTTTCTCGTAGTTTTCCCATGGCATCCCGAGTTGTAGCGGCCCCAGTGCGACGGTCCGCCGCCCGCGGATGCGCCAAAGCGCGAATACGATCGCAGCCACAGCGGCCGCGACGGCGGTCGGAACCAGGCTTTGAGGGGTGAGCCAGCGTCCGAACTGGACCGGGAATCCGTTCCCATCTACGAACCAACGCTCGTGCAGGATCACAGTCAGGTTCATGGTCAGGGTCATGGTGCGCTCACCTCAGGAATTGCATGGAATCGGTCTCAAACATACCATCCGCAGTAAGACCTTGCCGTAGCTGACCGGATCAGCGAATCTGCCCTGAGGTTGGCGCCGGGCAGCCGCCGGGAACGGTTGTTGCTCCTTGCTGTACCAGTTACTCGGCCCATCAACCGCACGACAAGACTCCCGATCTTTCTGGGGCGTCATCTCGGCTGAGCACGGCGCGGGGACCAATCCGCCGCCCGAGCGCTTGGTTCGCAAGAACGCCCTTAGCTCCTTATGGTCACTGCCTTGATAGTCGTATTCATACTCCTGCTGGTTGCCGCCATTGTGTACATGGAGGCCGGCGACCTACTCAAGGAGAGGTTTCTCCCACATCGCGCGTTGCGCGAGATGCCGCTGCCTTTCTTGATCATGCCGCTATCGTCGAGCGATGGACCGGTCGGGGCGCCTGCCACCCGCTGGGCACCCATGCCTGAATCCTGGAGCCGTCCCGCAGTGGCGGAGGACGACCCGGAATTCGACGAGGATGATGGCGAGCATCCCGGAGGCGCTACAGTGGTGTTCAGGCGGCCTCCAGACGAGGCAACCCAGCTGCTGCCTGGTCGCCTCAAGGTGATCGCCGGCGAGAACGGACGCGAGGACATTCGGCTGGTCGGAGTGATCGGTGAGCAGCGCCCGCAGATCGTTCTGGGGCGGGAGCAGGGTCCACCACAGAAGGTGATCACGCTGCATTCCCCAACCGTGAGCCGCCGTCACGCGCAGATGGAGCTGGTGGACGGTCGCTGGAGAATCGTCAACCTGTCCCGGACCAACCCGGTGATGGTGAACGACGAGATCCTGTCGGCCGGACGAGGCGCCGTGAAGATGCTGTCCGATGGCGATCGGATCGAACTTGGCGAAGTCGTTCTGCGCTTCAGCACCAGGTAAGGCCCAATGTCTCCGCAATACTTCGACTCCGAGCCGATGCCGCCGCTCCCGCCCAAGGACTTGTTGGGCGTCGCGTATGAGGTTCTCCGCGAGCTCGGGCGCGGCGGCATGGGGATCGTGTACCTCGCTCGCGAGCGGGCCACGGGACAGGAGCGTGCGATCAAGGTCATCCACCGCAAGTTCCTGGGCGACGAACAGACGGTCG
>JBPCQO010000280.1:0-11647 GCA_050998035.1 Gemmatimonadaceae bacterium
TGAGCAAGATCCGGAGCAACGTCATCACCTTCATCACGCCAGTGCTCGAGGTGGACGGCCACGAGAAGATGGTCGACACCTATTACTACAACAAGGATTTGAAGGCGAAGTACGGCAAGAACGCACCGCAGTTGCCGCTCATGTACTGGGGCAAGTACGTACAGCACGATGACAATCGCGACGGCATGGGTCAGTACCTCAAGCTGACGCAGAACATTATGAAGACGTATCTGGAGTGGACGCCGACTGTTCTGCACGATCTGCACGAGGCAATCCCCTATCTGTACGCATCAACTGGCACGGGACCGTACAACGAAGCGCTCGATCCGATCGTGACTGATGAATGGTGGATACTGGCCAAGAACGACGTCTCGGAGCTCACCAAACGCGGCGTGCCGGGCGTGTGGACTTACGGATTCTACGATGGATGGGTGCCCAACTATCTGTTCTTCATCGCCAACGCGCACAACGCGATCGGGCGGTTCTATGAGGTCGAAGGCTACGGGCCCGACGCGTATGTAGGCCGAACGCCGCGCTCGATGACGAGCAAGGAGTGGTTCCGTCCCAACCCGCCGATGGACAGCATCAACTGGGGGCCGCGCGCAAATACCAACATCCAGGAGTCGGCTCTGCTCTTCGCCCTGCACCGGGTAGCAGAAGACCACGATATGTTCATGCAGAACTACTGGCTGAAGAACAAGCGCTCCGTCGATAAAGGCAGAAACGGTCCCGTATCCGGCTGGGTGATTCCGGCTGGACAGCACGCAAGAGCGAACACCGCGGATGCGGTGAACGACCTCAGGCGCCAGGGGGTCGAGTTCAACACCGCGTCCGCCGAATTCAAGCTCGGCAACATCGACGTCAAACCGGGAGACTACATCATACGCGCCGATCAGCCGTACCGGACCCTGGTCGACATGTATTTCTCGCTACAGAACTATCCTCCTGACAATCCGGAGCCGTACGACGACACGGGA
The DNA here is from genome assembly GCA_050998035.1 of Gemmatimonadaceae bacterium. Classification (GTDB taxonomy): domain Bacteria; phylum Gemmatimonadota; class Gemmatimonadetes; order Gemmatimonadales; family Gemmatimonadaceae; genus Fen-1247. The sequence goes on from JBPCQO010000280.1 coordinate 978, forward strand.
TGGACATTTCCGTTGATGCGCAACCTCACGGTCTACCCGATCGAGAGTCACACTCTCCTTGATCAGCACATGACACCCGTCACGGCCGACGTCCATGCGACGGGTGGCATTAACGGAAGCGGCCCCGTTGTCATCGTCGATAACACCACGGACAACACGCTCATAACGCTTCGGTTCACGCTAGCACGCACGTCCATTCAGGCCGCGGAAGAAGCGTTCGATGCGGATGGGCACCACTTTCGCGCCGGTGCATTCGTGATCCAGAATGCGGACGGTGTTCAACTGGAGCCTCTGCTGGCGCAGCTCGGGCTCTCGGGGTATGCAACGGCAAACGCACCGTCGGTGAAGATGCACGAGTTGGACGTGCCGCGCGTTGCGCTCGTGCACAGCTGGTACATAACACAGGAGGAGGGCTGGGTACGCGCCGCCCTGGACTACTTTCATGTGCCGTATGCGTATGTCGCGGAGCCGCTGCTCAAGCCCGGCAACCTTCGGTCAAAGTACGACGTGATCATCTATCCCAACGGCGGCAGCGGAATGACGGTGCCGCGCGGCGACACCGGGTTCAAAGACGTCGCGATTCCATACGAGCGAAGCGCGAAGTATCCCAATCTCGGCACGCCCGACTCGACGTCAAACGTGCGCGAATCCATGGGACCCGAAGGGATGAAAGCGCTTTACGAATTCGTTCAGCAGGGTGGAACACTAATCACCGAAGGTGGCACCGCCGCATTCTTTCCCAATCTCAATCTCACGCCAGGCGTCAAGGTCGAAACGCCACGTGGTCTTTTCGCTCGTGGCGCAATCTACCGGGGAATGATCAGCGACAGCACGAGCCCGCTCGTCTATGGCTATCAGTACAATCAGATTCCCGTATACTTCAATTCCGACCCTGTACTGAACGCGGGTGCTGGAGCGACAGCTGTTGCGGCGGCTGATCTTCCTCCCGCAAGCGGCCGGCTCAGCTTTGGGCCGGCTGAGGGCGCAACGAGTGTGCGTACGCAAGACATCACGCCAATGGAAAAACCATTGCGGCTTTCACCGTGGGACCTGGCCAACACCGGACGGGCGTACGGCGCTGCAACGATCGCGGCAGACGATTCGCTGGCCGCTGCGGCGGATAAAGCGGCCGCTGCAACGGAGGCGCGTGCGCGCAATCGAAAGCCGACGGCGCAGACGCTGCCCGGCGTGACAGCAGATCCCAAGGCGAGGGCGCGAGTAGTCCTGCAGTTCCCGGCCAAGCCATCCGACATGTTGCTCTCAGGCACGCTCGAAGGCGGCGCTGCTCTATCCAATCGTGCACAGCTTGTCGACGAAACCATAGGAGCGGGACATCTCGTGATGTTTGCGATACGCCCGTTCTGGCGTTGGCAGACACAGGGCACATTTGCACTCGGCTTCAACGCAATCCTCAACTGGAACCATCTTGGAACTGGCGAATAGCGCGTCGCCTCCACATGGCCGCGGACAGAGCCCGATGTTGCGGAACCGCCAATCTCGCGGCCGTTGCCGGATGCGGAGCGGATCAATAATCCTAATATCGGCGGATCGACCTGATCTACCGCTGATGTACGATTTGCGCGTGCTTTATTCGTTCGGATATTCTGTCGACCAATTCACTAGAGAGATGTTATGAGGATATTCATGTCTTGCTCCGGACTTACTCGCCACACCGCGAGGATTCTGACGGCGGTCGGGCTCGCGATCACCGCGACAGCGCTGCCGGCCCAGACGCCGAGTGCAGCCGCCGTGGAAGCATTTGCCGACTCGGCCGCGGCGGCCGCGTTGCAGAATGGCCCGCTGCCCAGTCTGTCAATCGCGGTCGTCCATGGTTCGCAGACACTTCTCAAGAAAGCGTACGGGTACACGGACCTGGAGAACGGCGTTGTCGCCACACCGGCCAGCGTTTACAGGATTGGCTCGGATACCAAGCAGTTCACCGCGGCGGCCATTATGCGCTTGGTGGAGGAGGGCAAGCTTCACCTGGACGATGACGTCCGGCCGTTCTTCCCCAACTTCCCCTTTGGCGACAGGCATGTGACTGTGCGCCAGCTACTCACGCACACGGCTGGTGTCGCCAACTACACGATGCATCTCCCGGCTTTCCAGAGGGAGACCCTCTCGCACGACTCGCTGCTGGCCAAGATTTACGATAAGCCGTTCGACTTCGAGCCTGGCACCTCGTACCGGTACAGCAATACGGGCTACTACATGCTCGGCATGATCGTAGAGAAGCTCAGCGGTCGGCCGTACAAGGATTACCTGCAGCAGGAGTTCCTGACGCCGCTCGGGTTGGACAAGACCTACTACTGCAGTGTCGAGCCGCTGATTATGCACCGCGCGCAGGGCTACGGCGTCAGGGACGGCAAGTTCGTCAATGCAGACTACATCGATATGGATCTCCCATTCGCGGCGGGCTCGATCTGTTCGACGCCCAGCGATCTGGTCAAGTGGTCAGAGGCCCTGCAATCAGGGAAGGTGGTGAGCGCTGCTTCGTACCGTCAGATGTCGACGCCGGGGACATTGAACGGCGGCACGCCGTCCAAGGCAGGCTACGGATTTGGATTGGCGATCTCCGACGTTGGCGGACATCGTGAGGTGGCACACGGCGGCTCGATCAACGGCTTCTCCGCTTCGGTAGCTACGTTCCCGAATGATTCGTTGTACGTCGTTGTGCTCACCAACATGTTGTCCGCGCCGGGCGCACAGCAGATGCAGGCGGTCGCGCAGGGACTGAGTCGCTTCGCGCTCGGTCTGCCGCCCGCCCCGCCTGCCACGCCACGGAATCCGGCACCGAGCAAGAAGTAAGGACAGGCCCGCCTTCATATTCACTCCCGCGTCAGACGCCCCATGATCGTTAGCAACTCCAGAGTCACAGCTGTACCTTGTGACACGCAAACAACGCGACGCATGGTAATGACCTGGGCAGTAGTCGCGGCTACTGCCTCCTTGCTGCTATTTGGCCGCACCGTCGAGGCGCAGCAATCCAACGGTGCAGGCGCTTGTGACTCGCTGATGAATGCGGCTGCCAGTGAGTCCACGCGGGCAATGAGAACGGCACGCGAAGGCGGTGTGGAAGTGGGTGTCGACGTTGGTGTCGCGGCGCCGGTCTCAGCCGAACCGCCACCCGAGGAGATTCCACTGAACGAAGAAGAGGCACACGCTTATCGCCGCAAGCGTGACCAGTGTGAAGTGAATGCGTCGTCCCGATCCCCAATACGAACCCAGCCACATCTGAATCGCGGCGACGATCAGCGAAATTGTCAATAGCACGAAGATGATCGGCATCACCAGTGCCACTCTCAGTGATGTCGGGATCTGGCCCCCGAGAGTGGCCATGTTGCTCGCGAGCGCCACTCCCAGAAATAGAAAGGTGAGAAAGAAGCAGGCCGCGGTCGCGACGGCAACCCACACCGCACGCTTTCGGTCCGTAGGCATCACCTTGATGTCTTTGCGACGATAGAAGAGCGACGTGAGGACGGTGATGAACAGGAGCGCTGACACGCCGAGCAGCGTGTACCAGAGCGAAGGCATACCGTACCACGGCACGCGTTCCGTTCCCATGAAGGGCAGTGCGCCGACAGACAGCCGCGTGACCTTGCCTGACGCGTCTTCCGTGAAGCCGATTCTGTAGTCACCCTCGACTTGCTGGAACAGACTGTCGCCTACGGGCGCAAACTGAGCGGGCTTCGCGCCGAGTCCGGCGACGAGCAATCGCCCCTGCTTCGGAAGGATTGAAACAGTAATTGGTGAAGTCGCCACCATCAGCGCCTTGTCGAACTTGGTGGAGCTATGACGTGCGAAGCGATACGCGCCGGTGTACTTCTGCGCCGTCTGCGCGAAGTTCGCGGGTGCTGGTGGTATGGTCGGCGGCGGTACGGGATAGTAGCGATCGAAGAAGGATTGCAGCGTCCCCGGTCGCACCGGCTCTGCACCAGTCCCGACGTATGACACGAAGATGCCGACCTGTTTGTCGGGGATGAGAAACATCGCGGTATGGAAATGTTGCGTGTCGCCCTCGTGTCCGATCACGCGCAGCCCGTTCATGCGCTGCTCGTAGAAGCCGAGCGCCATGCCGGGGAGACGCGGATCATTGGCGAACGCCCTCGCGTGCATGAGTTGCGCGGTCTGCGGCTGGAGGATGCGCGCGTTTCCATACTGTCCATTCTGTAGCTGCGCTATCATGAAGTGGGTCATGTCAATAGCCGACATCGATCCCGATCCAGCCGGGCGGAATCCTCCAACGAACTCGAACGGCTTGGGCGTGTAGACACCATTCTCACTCGTGTACGCCGTCACGCCGTATGGTTTAAGATCCGCCGGAAGCGGCTCCTGGAACGTTGCGTAGTGCATGTTCAGCGGATCCAGAATGTTGCGGCTAATGTAATCGTTGAACGGAACGCCACTAACGTCCTGAACGATGAGACCAGCCAGTGCGGCGCTGTAGTTGGAGTAGGAAGACAACACTCCCGGCGGGCGAACGCGGGCCGGCATGTGCTTCTTCAGTGATGCCTCAATCGACAGGGCCGGTGTAGTGCTGTCGCCGATCAGGTAGCCGAGGCTGCCCTCCTCAAAGCCCGCCGAGTGAGTCATTAGGTCACGGAGCGTGATGGGCTTGGCATACGTGTTGGGTAGCTTGAAGCCTTTAAGATACGTATTGACATCGGCGTCAAGATTTAGTTTACCCTGCTCGACGAGCTGCATCACCGCGGTCCACGTGAACAGCTTGGATGTGGATCCGATTCGGAAGAGGCTTGTGGCCGGATCGATGGGTGTGCTCTTCGCGACGTTGGCGTATCCATAGCCTTGCGCGTACAACACGCGTCCATCCTTGACCACCGCGATTACTGCTCCCGGAATATTGAGCTCCTCGACCTGAGCCTTCATCACGCCGTCCAGGAACGAGGCGAGCGCGGCCGTGTCGTCCAGAGTGCCGGCTGCCGGCCTCGCGAGTACCGCTGCCGGTAGAGGTTGGCGAGTGGGGCCGTTGGCTGCGGGCTTACCCTCGCTCGGTATTTGCGCGCCTGCCGCTGCACTGCAGACGCTGCCGAGCATCACGACGGCTGCCAACCGGCACATGAATTTCCCGCGCGTTTCGCCCATGCCCCGCTCCTGATGGTTTACGTGAATAGGTATCTGTGGCCGAAGAGGTATACAATACCGGTATACCGGAGAGCCGCAAGATGCCCTCGCGGCAGGCGCGGGCGGTACCAGGCGTAAACTTCAATTGACGGGGCTGACCTCGTTGCGAAGTCAACTGCGCGGGGAGGCTGCGCTAGCGCTTCCTGGCTGTGGCTCTCTTCGGAGCCAACGGCTTCGGGTCGGCGCTGGGGATGCTGGGGCCCCAGGCTTCCCAGTTCCCGCGCTCGCCGTGCTGCGTCATGATGCGCTCCAGCCTGGCGGCTGCGTTGTTCCAGTTCGTCTCCACGGCGGCTTGCGCCGCGTCGGGATCACCCCTAGAAATGCTGCTCGCGATCGCTTCATGTTCCTTGACGGAGGCGGAGAGCTCGTCAAGCAAAACGCTGATGTACAGTCGCGAATAACGTTCGCTCTGCGGCTTGATCGCCCGGTGCAGAGTGAGCAGACGTGGCCCCGCGATGTCCTCGACGTACGTCTGATGAAATTCCAGGTCGAGGTCGAAGAAGCGAACGGCATCGCCACGTTTGCGTGACTCGGCGGCAAGCTTGCGATTCAGCTCGCGCAAGCGGCCGACAATTTCCTTGCGTCGCGCTGGCGGTAGCATCGCCGTGGCGCGGGCCGCGAGGCCCTCAAGATGGCCGACAATGAAATAAACTTCCTGACCGTCGGCGATCGTGAGCGGTGCGACGATGAGGCGTCGCTCCCGTCCGCGGCCATAGGACGCGATGAATCCCTCCTGCTCGAGCCGGTGCAGCGCGCTGCGTACTGGGGTCCGGCTCAGTCCGAGCCGGTCGGCGATGATCCGTTCCGAAATACGGGAGCCGGGTGGTAGCTGTCCCCAGATAATGACTTCCCGCAGATCATGATAGGCCCGCGAAACGTTGTCCAGCCGCTCTTCTGCAACGCTGGCGCTGCCAGCGTTGTCGATGATCACGCTCGACCGCTGGAGTTGCTTCGCGGAGGCTGCACGGGATGGTGACACAAGTCCGTATCATAGAGCGTTCCCAGGGTTGGCGCAAGCATCGCAAATCGGGCGGCGCAGTCCTTAGATTCATCTGGGCCGATCTGGTCCACCATTGTGGTATACAACATCAAGCAATAATTTTGAGTCGGGGCCACGTTCCTTCCCATGTTAATTCCCGCGTTCCTTGTTGCTCCAGTATCATATCCTTCCCGGACGCCGTGCCAGATAATTCCCGCGATCATGCAAGGCCAGGCGAATCACGCGGCCCCGTTGATACGGCGATCGACACCGTGATCGACATCGATGAGGACGAGTTCACGATCAGGCCGCTGGCGTCGCGCTGCGACTATCAGGCGTGCATGGCTCTTCAGAATGAGGTTTGGGGGCCAGCTTACGGTGAGACCGTGCCGGCATCACTGCTGCAAGTCGCGCAGCACGTTGGTGGACTGGCGATCGGCGCCTTCACGGCGGAGGGCGAGCTAGTCGGCTTTGTCTTCGGCCTCACCGGCGTGAAGGACGGTGAGACGGTGCACTGGTCGCACATGCTCGGCGTGCGCGAAGCCGCCCGAAACACTGGGCTGGGCAGAGTGTTGAAGGAATATCAACGCGCCGAGTTGGCACGGCTCGGTATAAAGGAAATGCACTGGACGTTTGATCCTCTGGTGGCAAAGAACGCACACCTGAACCTGAATCGGCTTGGCGCGCACGTAATCGAGTACGTCAGAGACATGTACGGGAAAACGGGTAGTCCGCTGCACGGTAGCGTGACCGATCGACTGGTAGTGTCATGCCCGACGGATACCAATTCGCGCCGCGTAGCAGCAGCCGACGCGGCGAACGGTGCTGTTCCGATTCTCACGCCAGGCCCGCAGCACGGAGACGTTCCGCACGACGACGCTTCGGCGTGCCCGCCAACGGTATGGATCGAGATTCCTGCTGACATTCAACGAGTCATCGCACGCTCTCCCACGGAAGCTGAGACGTGGCGCTGGTCGGTCCGCCGTCACTTCGAGTGGGCGCTCGGAAAGGGGTATGCGGTCACCAGTCTGCATCGCGATCCCGTAACATCTCGCTCGTTCTACACGCTGGAACTGGAGGCGGCTGCTTCGTGAATGTCCTTTGCGATGCTCGTCCGGTAATCGGTTCCCACACCTATTTGCACATGGGTCCGCACACATGCTCTCGATAGACCGCATTACACTTCGTGAGATTCGTCTCGCGCTCAAGGAGCCGTTCCGGATCTCGTCAGGCCTGGTACACGAGCGGCGCATTATACTGCTCGAGCTCACCGATCGCGACGGTGCGACCGCCTGGTCCGAATGCGTTGCGTTTCACCTGCCGTTTTACAGTCCTGAGACTACCGACACGGCGTGGCTTGCGATTCGGGAATGGTTGGCACCGCGCCTGCTCGGACGGGAGTTGGGGGGGCCCGAGGTGATCCACGACGTGCTCGGCGACAATATCCGTGGCCATCACATGGCCAAGGCCGCACTCGAGATGGGATGTTGGGGGTTGGCCGCGGAAGCGCGACAAGTCTCCCTCTCTGCGTTGCTGGGCGGCACAAGGGACCGAGTTCCCACGGGAATCTCACTCGGGATTCAAAGCGAGCCGAGCTTGTTGGTTAAGCGCGCCGAAGCGGCAGTAGCGGCGGGTTATCGCAAGATCAAGGTGAAGATCCAGCCGGGCCAGGATGTCGAATACGTGCGTGCGGTTCGCGAGTCACTTGGCTCCGCAATCGGCATCATGGCGGACGCTAATTCGGCCTACACTCTCGTCCAAGCTGAGCATCTCACCGAGCTGGACGCGTTCGATCTTATCATGCTCGAGCAGCCTCTGGGCGAAGATGATCTGGTGCGTCACGCGGAGCTTCAGCGGCGTATGTCGACACCAATCTGCCTGGACGAGTCGATCACCAGTCTCGACCGGGCGGAGGACATGATCGCGCTCAAGAGCGGTCGGATAATCAACATCAAGCCGGGCCGGGTGGGCGGCTTTGCCGTGTCGAAGGCAATACATGATTTGTGTGAGAATGCAGGCATTCCGGTGTGGTGCGGCGGGATGCTCGAGAGCGGTATTGGCCGGGCGTATAACGTAGCACTGGCATCGCTGCCGAATTTCACCCTCCCTGGTGACATGAGCCCGAGTGCACGGTACTGGGCCCGGGACATTGTCTCGCCAGAGTGGACGATGGACGATGATGGGATGGTGCGCGTCCCGCGCGATCGGGCCGGCATCGGAGTGACGGTCGACGCTGACCTGGTCGAGTCGCTCGCCGTTCGTACCGAGACTCTCACCGCCCGTTCGCGATCAAGGGCGTTTGCGTGAAGGCGATGTCGGAAGGCGATATGACCAATTCGACCGCTAATCTACTTCACCTTGCTCGCCGGCGTATTCTCTCCCACCTGGTGTAGAATGAGCCCAGTCACCGCGCCATGCGCATCGCGCACGAAGGTGATTTGCGCATCGACATCCTTCAAGTAGAAATCTGTCGCCGTCTCAGGCCAGAGGCGATACGTCGGCTGGCCCGCAATGTGGCCGTACAACGCGCCACCGCTCAGCGTGACGTCGATGCTGACGTTTGGCGCGAGTTGATACAAACCGGCGTAGCGCGAGACCACATCAGCGGGCAGATCGATTGCCTGGCGAGCCTCTACCGGCGTGGGCTTCGGCGCCAGCGGGAGCATGGGATCGAGTAGGTGCATGCCGATGTCGTCGGCGCCTAGGCCGGTGGTATTCGTCATGATGACGACTGCCATCTTCCGCGACGGCTCCATCCCGAGGAACGTGCGGTAGCCGCCCGTTCCGCCGTTGTGCCAGACGATGGTGTCAGCTCCCGCATGCTGAATCATCCAGTTCAGCCCGATGGAGACGCGCGGACCTACCGGCGCGCGCTCCTCGTGGGCGAAGGCCATGGCGCGCTGGAGCACGCCGCGCTCGGGGTGGAGGTTTGCGTCGGCGAACTTCAGCATGTCGTTCGCCGTGGAGCGGATCGCCCCGGCGCCAGCCAGCGTTGGCAGATCCCAGTTCGGGACGATATTGCCGTTTTCGTCGTGGCCGAGCGCCAGGTGCGCCTTCATCCATGGCGTGAGCGTGATCGCCGTGTGGGCCATGGCGAGCGGCACCCACACGCGCTCGCGCTCCATCTGCTCATACGACTTGTCGGTAACCAGCGATAACACGTGGCCGAGCAGTCCCACGCCGAGGTTCGAGTATTCGAACTTGGCTCCCGGCTCGCGTGTTAGCTGATAGGTGGACAGGAAGTCATACATCTGCTGGACTGTGTAGTCGGCGTATGGGTTGGCTGGATTGGCCGGGTGGAAGTTCGACGGCATACGCGGCAGTCCGGAGTTCTGCTCCGAGAGATTGCCGAGCGTGATCGCCTTGCCATTGGATTCGGGCATGTGCACACTCGCCGGCAGATATTTCTGTACCGAGTCATTGAGCTTCACTTTCCCCGCTTGCACCAACTCCGCTAGCACAGTCGCCGTGAACACCTTCGAGATTGAGCCGATCTCGAACACGCTGTTCCCGTCTAGTGGCGGCTGTCCCGGACCGGGATCGCCGAAGGCCACGATGCGGGTGCGTCCGTCGGGCTCGAGCAGCCCGACGACGATTCCGGTGCTCCGCTTCTCCTCCACACGCTGCCTGATGATCGCGAGCACCTCCGATTCGGATGGAAAGGGCTGCAAGTGCGCGACGGACGGCACGGCGGGCTGCTGCGTCTGCGCCGGGCGTGGCAGCAAGCCGAGCGCGAGAAGCGCGATGACGGTGCCGGTAGGCGACATGGTGAGCGTTCCGGGTGGCTGCGGGGCACCGTGGGTTCGTGCTCCGTCGAGTGACGTTTATCGCGTGTACCAGACTGGTGCATGCGAATATGCTGTTCGGTATTCCCTAGCGCCATGCGCTGCGGGTAGTGTGTCGCCGCCTTCAACCCGTCCTGCATTACCAGCCGCCGCCGCGCGAAGTACCTCAGCTATCGATGCAACGGAGAGCGCATCACGGTATTCAATGTTTCGCTCGTGCGCCGTACGATTTAATGGTCTCCGGCGCGATCCGCTCAGCCGTCGCCCGGTCACTGATCCCGCCGGTTGGCCCGAGCTGGTCCCGCCGGCGCCAGAAGAGGTACCCTGTAATCACCGCTGTCAGCGCGAGCACGGCACCGAACTCGCTCAGCAGATATTTCGTGATCCCGGTATCGTCGGTCACCCTGTCGAAGAAACCCTGGATGTACAGATTGTGGCTCGCGTGCAGGAGTGCCGCGGGCCAGATGCTCCCCGAACGCAGGCGGATCCAGGCCATGGGGAAGCTGATCCCGATGACCATGATGACGAAGCACATTATCGAGTACGCCGGAGGAGTCCCGCCGTTGTAGTCGGCGAAGATGATCAGAGGCAGGTGCCACGCCGACCAGATGATGCCGCTCAGGAGTGCGGTTCGCGTGAACTGGGGGGCTCCCGATCGCATTACTATCCGGGTTTTGGCGCAGCGGGGTGTCGGCAGTATTGCGCTTTGCGGCTGTCCAACCGTATTGTTGTGGTACGCTGGAACGGTATACCACCAATAAGCG
>JBPCQO010000287.1:0-27528 GCA_050998035.1 Gemmatimonadaceae bacterium
ACTAACACGAAAGCCGAACAGCCAGACGCGCGTCGTGGGGATGACACTCTAGTCATCCTTCATGCGCGCGTTTCGTGTTCCAAAGACCACTGAGAAGGAACTGAGAATGATGCAACGCATTGAAAAGCAGTTCGCCGGCCGCACCCTGAGTATCGAAACGGGTCGCATGGCGAAGCAGGCCGCAGGATCCGCACTCGTGCAGTTCGGCGACACCATGGTGCTCGCCGCCGTCACCGTCAGCGACAACGAGAGCACGCTCCCGTTCTTCCCGCTCACGGTCGAATACCGGGACAAGTCTTACGCAGCGGGCAAGATCCCCGGCGGCTTCATCAAGCGCGAGGGACGGCCGCAGGACACCGAGATCCTCAGCGCGCGGATCATCGACCGTTCCATTCGGCCGCTCTTCCCGGAGGGCTTCAAGAATGAGATCCAGGTCTTCATCTATGTCATCTCCGCCGACCAGGAGAATGACGCCGACGTGCTTGCCCTTCTCGCGACATCGTTCGCGCTGAATGCTTCCAAGATTCCGTTCATGGGGCCGATCGCCGCCGTGCGTGTTGGCCGCGTGCAGGAAAAGTGGGTCCTCAACCCCACCTTCCTCCAGCTTGCCCACAGCGAGATGGACATAGTCGTCGCCGGCTCCATGGACTCCATCGTCATGGTGGAGGGCGGTGCGCTCGAAGTAGCCGAGGACGACATCCTCGGCGCGATCACGGTCGGACAGAAGGGGATCAAGGAGCTCATCGCGATGCAGGAAGAGCTGCTCAACGAGTCGCGCCAGCCCAAGATGGAATGGAAGAAGCCAGAGCTGCCCGCCGGTCTGGACAAGCGTGTCAGCGCTCTCGCCGACGCGCGGATCAGCGCCGCGATCAACCAGGCGGACAAGCACTCACGCATTCAGGCTGTCGCCCAGATCAAGAAGGATGTCGCCAAAGAGCTTCTCTCCGAGTTCCCTGATAATCCAAAGGACATTTCCAACCTCGTTGGCGACGTTGAATACAACGCGCTCCGCTCCCAGGTTCTGGACAGTGGCCACCGCGTGGACGGTCGTACCACGACCGAAGTGCGCGACATCTCCATCGACACGCGTGTGCTGCCGCGGGCGCACGGTTCTGCGCTGTTCACGCGTGGGCAGACGCAGGCCCTCGTCGCCGTCACTCTTGGCACCGCCAACGATGTGCAGCGGCTGGACAGTATCGACGACGCTGGTGAGACCACCAAGTCGTTCATGCTGCACTACAACTTTCCGCCGTTCTCCACGGGCGAAGTTCGCCCGGTGCGCGGTACCAGCCGGCGCGAGATCGGCCACGGCAATCTCGCCGAGCGCGCGCTGCATGCAGTGCTGCCGCCGTTCGATGAATTCCCGTACACCATCCGCATCGTGTCCGACGTGCTCGAGTCAAATGGCTCCTCGTCGATGGCGTCGGTCTGCGGTGGGTCGCTCGCGCTGTTTGATGCAGGCGTTCCGATCCGCGGAGCTGTCGCGGGTGTCGCGATGGGACTCATCAAAGAAGGCGAGCGTTACGCCATCCTCACCGACATTCTCGGAACCGAGGATCACCTCGGCGACATGGACTTCAAGGTCGCGGGGACGGAGAAGGGGATAACGTCCATCCAGATGGACATCAAGATCCAGGGCCTCGCGCTCAACATCATGCAGCAGGCGATGGAGCAGGCCAAGGCCGGCCGTCTGCACATTCTGGGAGAGATGCGGAAGGCACTTGCCGAGCCGCGCAGCGATCTGTCGGCGTACGCGCCGCGTATCGTGACGGTCAACATCAACCCAGAGAAGATCGGCGAGCTGATCGGCCCCAAGGGCAAGACGATCCGTGGCATCCAGGAAGAGACTGGCGCCGAGATCAGCGTGGACGACAGCGGGATGGTGACCATCGCGGCTGTTGGTGGCGAGGCGATGGAGCGGGCACGCCAGATGGTCCAGGCCATCACGGCGGAACCGGTGATCGGTGACACGTACGAAGGTACGGTCAAGAGCACCACGGCGTTCGGTGCCTTCGTTGAGATCATGCCAGGCACTGAGGGCTTGGTTCACATCTCCGAGCTCAAGCACGGTCGCACGGAGAAGACCGAGGACGTGGTCAAGAAGGGCGATCGCGTTCGAGTCAAGCTGCTGGACCGCGACGAGCGCGGTCGGTTGCGCCTCTCAATGAAGGCGCTGCAGACGCCCGCCGAGGGCGAGGCATCCACGGAGAGTAATGGCAGCGGTGGCCGCGGCGGCAACGGTGCTCCTCAGGCTGGGTCCAGCGAAGGCGACGAGCCGGGCGTGGTCGGCGCGCGCAATCGCGAGGATGGCGAGCAGAAGGAAGGTGAGGGCGACCGGCCTGAGCGCGGTGATCGCTCGCGCCGCTCGCGCGGTACGCGTGGCCGCCGGGATTAGCGCGATCGGCGGTGGGGCAGAGGTCCACCGGACCGTTCTGCCGAACGGACTGACCGTACTCTCGGAGCAAGTTCCGGGAGTGCGGTCGGTTGCATTCGGGGCATGGGTACGTGCGGCGACTCTGCACGAAAAACCCGAGCAGATGGGCATCTCCCACATGCTCGAGCACATGGTGTTCAAGGGCACCGAGCGTCGGAGCGCAAAGGAGATCAGCCTGGCCCTCGAAACGCTTGGCGGATCGCTCGACGCGTACACTTCGCGCGAGCACACCTCCTTCCAGGCACGTGTCCTGGATGAGCACCTGCGCGACGCGGCGGATGTCATCGCCGACGTCATGTTCAAGCCATCGCTGCGCGACAGCGATCTCAGGCTTGAGAAAAAGGTCGTGCTCGAAGAGATCGCGATGGTAGACGATACGCCGGATGATCTCGTATTCGAGGTGCACAACGAGCGCCTGTGGGGTACGGACGGCTACGGCTTTCGCATCCTGGGCAACCGAGACACGGTGTCTGGACTGACCACACGCCAGCTTCGCGCGCTGCACTCCGAGGCGTACCGTCCAGACAACGTCATCGTGGCTGCGGCCGGATCCGTGGAGCACGACGAGCTGGTCGATATCCTCAGCCAGACGGGGTGGGCAGAGGACGCCCCGACTCGAGCTGCCGCGCATTTCGCCGTACCTGCGCCCAATCCGCTGAAGCCGTCGTACACGCATGTGGAGCGCGACGGCGCGCAGACGCAGCTCGTCTTCGGAAGTCCCACGTTCGGGCACGGTGACCCGCGCCGATACGCCTTCTGCCTGGTCAGCATGCTTTTGGGCGGCGGTATGAGTTCACGTCTTTTCCAGCGTGTCCGGGAGGAACTGGGCCTGGCCTATTCCGTTCACACCTTCTCCTCTTTTTATTCAGACGCGGGGATGCACGGCGTGTATGTGGGGACGTCGCCCGAGTCGGCTAACGAAGCCGCCCAGGCCGTCTTGTCCGAGTTAAGCGTACTGTCCGATGTCGGCGTCCCGACAGACGAGATGGAAGCCGCCAAGCGGCAGTTAAAGGGACAGATTACACTGTCGCTCGAGAGCCCTAGCTCGCGGATGTACCGCGCCGCTGGACTCGAGCTGTACGACGAGCCGTTCCGTCCGTTGGACGAGATGCTCGCGCTCGTCGATGCGATTGACGAGCAGATGGTGTCTGAGATTTGCGCCACGTGTTTTCGCGCGGATGCTCAGACAATTGTTAGCCTTGGACCAGCACCCATCACGGCCGCACCGATAGGCGCGGCCTTACAAACAATCTTGTAAGATACGACCATGAAGATCGGCGTTCCGAAGGAGATCAAGACCAACGAGAACCGCATCGCCCTCGTGCCAGCCGGCGCGGAGGCACTCGTTGCCGCTGGCCACTCTGTGATGATCGAGAAGGGCGCCGGCGAGGGGAGTGGCTTCCCTGATGAGGTGTACACAGCGGCCGGCGCGAGCATCGGGCCAGATGCCGATACGGTGTGGCGCGAAGCCGAGATGATCATGAAGGTGAAGGAGCCGATCGCGGTGGAGTGGCCGCGCGAGCGCCCGGGCCAGATCATCTTCACGTACTTCCACTTCGCGGCGGATGAGAAGCTCACCAAGGCTCATCTCGACGGCGGCGCTGTGTGCATCGCGTACGAGACGGTCGAGCTCCCCAATCGCGATCTCCCGCTGCTCACGCCGATGTCGGAGGTCGCAGGCCGCATGGCGGTTCAGGAAGGCGCCAAGTATCTGGAGAAGCTGTACGGCGGCCGCGGTGTGCTGCTCGGCGGCGTCCCGGGTGTTGCGCCGGCCAAGGTCGTCATCCTCGGCGGCGGCGTCGTTGGCGTCAACGCGGCGAAGATGGCCGCCGGATTGGGTGCTAAGGTTACAGTGCTCGACGTCTCGTTGGAGCGCCTGCGTTATCTCGCCGACGTGATGCCGGCCAACGTTACGCTCATCTACTCAAATCGCCACAACATACTGGAGCAGATTCACACGGCCGATCTGGTCGTCGGTGGCGTGCTCATCCCCGGAGCCGTGGCACCCAAGCTGATTCGTCGCGAAGATCTCAAGACGATGCAGCCCGGTTCAGTGATTGTCGATGTTGCGATCGATCAGGGCGGATGCGTGGAAACTATTCACGCTACCACGCACGAGAACCCGACATATGTTGTTGATGGGGTGATTCACTACGGTGTGGCTAACATGCCGGGCGGCGTCCCACGCACCTCCACCCTGGCGCTCACCAATGCTACGTTCCCGTATGCACTGATGCTCGCGAACAAGGGGTGGAAGCAGGCTCTCCGCGACAACGCCGCGTTGCGAAAGGGTCTCAACATCGTCGAGGGTAAGGTCACCTATCCGGGAGTGGCCGAGGCATTCGGAATGCCGCTCGCCGATCCGGATTCGTTCCTGAGCTGATCCGGCAAAACTCTCGATTTCCCTAGGAAGCACGCATGCGCTGGCCGTTTTTTAAAGGTGGGTCGCTCTTCCCGGCGACTGGAATCGCCGTGGACCTGGGAACCGCCAACACCCTCGTTTATGTAAAGGGTGAAGGAATCGTTCTCAACGAGCCGTCCGTGGTCGCACTTGATCGCGAGACGAAGAAAATCAAGGGCGTCGGACTTGAGGCCAAGCGTATGCTTGGCCGCACGCCCGAGAATGTGCTCGCCGTGAGGCCGATGAAGGACGGCGTCATCGCCGACTTCGACGTCACCGAGAAGATGCTGCGCTACTTCCTGGCGCTCATCATCGAGAACCACGTATTTCGCGTGAAGCCGCGCGTCATCGTGTGCGTGCCGTCCGGTATCACAGAGGTGGAGAAGCGCGCGGTGCGTGACTCCGCCCTCGGCGCCGGCGCCAAGGAAGTGATGATGGTGGCGGAGCCGATGGCCGCGGCGATCGGTGTCGGCCTGCCGGTCGATACACCCACCGGAAACATGGTGATAGACATCGGCGGCGGCACCACGGAAATTGCCGTCATAGCGCTCTCGGGTATCGTCAGCGATACGTCGATCCGCACCGGCGGCGACGAGCTGGACCAGGCCATCCTTCAGTTCATGCGCAAGAACCACAGCCTGCTGATTGGTGAGGGTACAGCTGAACAGGTCAAGATCCAGATCGGGTCAGCCTACCCTGTGGGCGACGAGCGCGAGATGGACGTGAAGGGACGTGATCTGGTCTCCGGAATTCCCAAGACCGTTCGCGTTCATTCCGCTGAGATCCGGGACGCGGTCCAGGAGCCAATCCAACAGATCGTCGATGCCGTGCGTCGCGCGCTCGAGATCACGCCTCCGGAGCTGGCTGCAGACATCGTGGACCGCGGCATCGTAATGACCGGCGGTGGCGCGTTGATTCGCGGATTGGACGTGCTGCTTGCCCAGGAAACCGGGCTTTCCATCCACGTCGACGAGGATCCACTCACCTGCGTCGTGCGCGGCACGGGCCGGATTCTCGACGATGAGGAGAAGTACTGGTCGGTTCTCAGCCCCTGAGGTAGTCCGTGGCTCGCGTGGGACGCGCCAGCAACAGGCTGGACCGCACCGTACTCGCCGCCTTCGCGGCGCTCTCAATCGTTACTCTACTGCTCCCGGGGCACTTACGCGAGTCGGTGGCGAGCGCACTGCGGCGTAGTGTACTCGCCCCGATGCTCGTGCTCCAGGAGCGTTCAGAGTTGAGTCGGCGCGCATTCCTGGCGCATGCAGCGGTGACGAGCGCGCACGACTCGGTGTCGCTTCGCGCCATGAGCGTTACGGCGCTGCAGGATGAAAATACTCGCCTGCGCGACCTGCTCGGGCTCGGGAGCCGACTGCAGTGGGGCTTCGTCCCCGCTGAGGCTCTCCACGGCCGCGGCGTCCGCGACGAATTCGGACTCACGCTCAGCGCCGGCTCGCTAGCCGGCGTTCAGCGGATGAGCCCCGTGGTCGCCCCCGAGGGGCTGGTTGGCATGGTGGACAACGTCGATCCGACAATCAGCCACGCCATGGTGTGGACACATCCTGAGTTTCGCGTCAGCGCAATTTCAGAGGACGCGGCAGCCTTCGGAATAGTCCAGGCGCACCTCGAGACCGGCCCCGGTCGGTATCTCATGGAAATGCGCGGCGTCCCGTTCCGCACATCCATCAAGCCCGGGACGATGATCGTGAGCTCGGGACTTGGCGGTGTGTATCCGCGCGGTATTCCGATCGGTCGCGTGATTGGTGAGACGAAGACCACCGAGACGTGGGCCCGGACCTATCTCATTCGCCCAGCGGTGTTTCCCGCTGACGTGTATTCGGTTATGGTGCTGCGCCCGGAGCGTGCAGCCCGCGGTATGGACAATGTTTGGGCCGTTGGTCAGATCGCGGACTCCACCGTCCGACGCATCGTTGTCGCGGGTGATTCGCTCGCGCGAACCGCTGCGTTAGCGGAGGCCAATGCGCGCCAGGCGGCACAGGACTCCGTTACGCGCGACAGTCTACGCGCCGCCGGCGGTTCCGCTGTGGTCGGTCCGGTTGACACCGCTGCCGCCCGCATAGCAGCAGCCCGAAGGGACAGCGTACGTCGCGACGCGTTTAGGCGCGATGCCGTAAGGCGCGACTCAGTGCGCCGCGATTCATTGCGCCGCGCACCGGCCAAGCGCGACTCGCTCGGCCTGCCGACAGTCATCTAACGCGACCGATGACGCTCACCGGCATCGCGCGCGCCGTACTTACCTTCGCGGTTCTTGCACTGCTGCACTTCACGCTGAGGCCGCTGCTGGGCTGGCGCGCCCCAATCGACTTCCTGCTTCTCGCCGTGCTCACCGCCTCCGTGCGCGTGCGTCCCGCGGGCGCCGTCGTCATAGGCTTCCTGGTGGGACTGATCGCCGACTCGCTTGCCCCAGATACACTCGGCGCGGGTGCGGTGGCGATGTGTGTCGTTGCTTATCTTGCGTCATGGCTCAAGGCCGTTTTCTTCGCCGACAGCCTGCCACTGAACGCGCTCTTCTTCTTCGCTGGCAAGTGGCTCTTTGATATCATTTATTTCGTCGCCGAACACCGGCTGTTCGGGGTTGAGCTGGTACAACAGCTTGCCCTTTGGTCGCCACTGTCCGCGGCTGCAACCGCCCTTGCTGGAGTGGTGGTCCTCTTGTTGATGCGTCCGTTGCTGGAGCCGTCCCCCGCGTGAGCGTTCACCCGAATGACATCTCGCGGAGGTCGCGCGTGGCGTCGCTCGGAATTGCGGCGATCCTCGTCTCACTCGCGGGCGCGTTTTTCAATGCGCAGGTATTGCAGCATGACCGGTACAAGCTCCAATCTCAGGAGAATCGTCTCCGCTCCATTCCGCTGCCGGCACCACGCGGGATTATCTACGATCGGAAGGGGAACGTAATCGCGGAGAATCTCCCCGGTTATGCAGTGTCCATCTCCCCGACGAGCGTCGACTCTCTCCGGGCGGCGCTCGCACAGCTGTCAGCGGTAATCGACCTTAAGCCGGACCAGATAGACGCTGCCGTCAAGCGCTATCGCCGCGACCCGCACCGGCCAACCGTCATCATATCGGACGCTGAGCCAGCAGTTGTTTCGGTGCTCGAAGAGCACCGCATCAACTTCCCGAGACTGATCATTCAGTCCGTGCCGAAGCGCTTCTACCCCGACGGTCCCGCGGTCGCCTCGTTCGTTGGATACACAGGCGAGATCACCGATGCGGATCTGAATGGCAGCGAATACCAGGGTTACAAGCCGGGCCAGCTGGTGGGGAAGGGCGGCCTCGAGAAAGAGTACGAGAAGGCGCTCCGCGGGCGCGAAGGAGTGCGCTACGACGAAGTGGACGCACGTGGACGGCTGGTGCGGCAGGCAGGCGAGCGGATGGATCTCACGCCCGAGCCCGCTCCTCCGCTGTATACCAACATCGACATGGACCTCCAGCGCTACGTGGCGCAGATATTCGGAGATTCGCTCCAGGGCGGTGCGATTGCCATAGATCCGCGCAACGGCGGCGTCATCGCGCTGTACAGTGCGCCCAGCTACGACGTCAACAGATTCACCGGCGGCATTCCGGCAGACTACTGGAAGACGTTGCTCACCGATGAGCGCCGGCCACTCGTGAACAAGGTGACGCAGGGACGGTACCCGCCGGGGTCAACCTTCAAGCTCGCCACCGCCGTGACGGGACTGGAATCAGGCGTGGTCACGCTGGACGAGACGATGCCGGTGCCGTGCACGGGCGGACTTCAATATGGAAACCGTTATTTCAAGTGCTGGGACAAGCACGGTCACGGTAGTATTACTCTTAGTCAGGCAATCGCGAAGTCGTGCGACGTGTACTTCTACCAGCTTGGGCTGAAGATTGGACTTTCCAAGCTCATAGCTGGTGGCGTATCGCTCGACATGCGGGAGAAGTCCGGCATCGACCTTCCGGAGGAGAAGCGGGCGCTCTGGCCATATGCCGTCGATTATTACAACAAGACGTACGGGGCACGTGGGTGGAGCAACGCCGTCACGCTGAATCTCTCGATTGGGCAGGGTGAGAACGCGCAGACCGTCGTGAACATGGCCAAGTTCTACGCGGCGCTCGCAACTGACGGCACCGCGCCCACGCCTGAAATCGCGCGCATAAAACCGGCCCGTGCTCGCATATTTCAGCTCAACCAGGAGCAGATGGACGGTCTCCGCAAGGCGCTGGCCGGCGTTGTCTCCGCCGGCGGTACCGCGGCATCCGCGCACATAGAGGGCGTGATGCTCGCCGGCAAGACCGGAACGGCACAGACCGGGAAGAGGGTCGAAGGGGTGGAGCTGAACCATGCATGGTTCGTGGGCTTCGCGCCGGCGGATCAGCCGACCATCGTTGTCGCGGTCATGTTGGAGTACGGCGGCCACGGCGGACGCGCCGCACACCTGGCTTCGTCCATCATCTCGCATTACCTCAAGGTCACGCCTGTCACAGCGGTGGAGACTGAAGGCTGATGCTTCGCAAGACAGTCGTCGATTACCCGCTGCTGATCACCGCGTTATTGCTGTCGCTCTACGGCGTGGCGATGGTCTACTCTGCGGGCCAGACAGATATCCCGACAGCGGTTGCGTCGCTGTACAGGACGCAGTTCTTGTGGGTAATGATTGCTGCGGCGTGCGCGTGGGGGATTGGGAGCTCGTCCGTACGCGTCATCGAGTGGGCCGCATGGCCCGCTTACGTGGTGACGTTACTTGTACTCGCGGCTACGCTCGTCATCGGCACCGGCGCCGGCACGGCAGCGGGAACCAAGAGCTGGATCGCCATCGGCGGCCATCGCTTGGGCCAACCCGCCGAAATCGCGAAAATAAGTGTTGTGCTGATGCTCGCACGGACGCTCGCCGCACGGCGCGAGGCGCCCAAGTCGCTGCTGGAGCTCTGGAAACCAGCACTCGTCGTCGGCATGCCGTGGGTGCTGATAATGCTGCAGCCAGACCTCGGCTCAGGCATTGTGTTTATCGGAATCTTTTTCGGCATGCTGTTCTGGTCCGGAGTTCCGTGGCCGCTGCTGCTCCTGCTCGCCAGTCCCGTCGTCAGCCTGGTCCTCTCTTTCAGCACCGGTCTCTGGGGCGCCTGGTTCCTGGTGCTACTCGCCCTGGTGCTCTGGTACAAACCTTATCTGGTCGAGGGCATCGTGCTGATGGTGGCAAACGTCGCCACCGGCGTCATAGCGCCGCTTCTCTGGGAGAAGCTGAAGCCCTACCAGCAGAACAGACTCAAGGTATTCCTCGATCCTTCAGCCGACCCACGCGCGTCTGGATATCACGTTCTGCAGTCGAGGATCGCGATTGGATCAGGGGGAGCGTGGGGAAATGGCTTTACCCTCGGCACCCAGAAGCGAAGCGGCTTTCTGCCGGAACAGCATACGGATTTCATCTTCTCCGTAGTAGGCGAGGAACTCGGCTTCATCGGCGTCGCTGTGGCACTAGCGCTGTTCCTCGCGCTGCTGCTCCGCGCCACGAAAATAGCGTCACGCGCGAACGACTCGTTTGGTGGTCTCGCCGCCTTCGGCCTCATGTCGGCGTGGCTGATCCACGTGATCGTAAACGTGGGCATGACGCTCAACCTCATGCCGATCACGGGCATCCCGCTCCCATTTTTCAGCTACGGCGGATCCTTTATGTTGGCCAGTTGGCTCGGCGTGGGAATTCTGCTGCGGATATCGGGCGAAGGGCGTGGGCACGCCGGGTCGCTGCTGTCATAACTCCTCCGTTCGTCCGCCGTAACTCGTTGTAAGACTTGGATTTCCGGCCTCGACCCCCTAATTTACTTAGGTTATGGTACGAGTCGCGCGGGTTGAGCCGGATAGTGTTGCTGACGAGCTTGGGATCCTTCCGGGAACGGAGATCCTCAAGGTCAACGGCCGAGCAATTGCGGACTTCTTGGACTGGGAATTTCTCTCGGCTGACGACGAAGTCACGGTCGAGGTGAAGCTTCCTGACGGCGAGGTCGCCGTGTTCGAAGTTGAACGGCCAGAGATGGACCCATGGGGAATTGCACTGGAGCCGCCCCGCGTGCGCCAGTGCGCCAATCGATGCGAGTTCTGCTTCATCGAAGGGCTCCCGCAGGGACTGCGGAAACCGCTCTATCTTCGAGACGACGACTATCGTCTCTCCTTTGCGTACGGCAACTTCGCGACGCTTTCGAACGTCAAGGAACGCGACATCAATCGCATCCTGGAATACCGGCTGTCGCCGCTGTACGTATCCGTGCACGCGACTAACTGGGAGGCACGCAAGGTTGTTCTGAACAACCCGCGCGTGCCCAATATCGTGGAGCAATTGACCCGACTCGGCGAGGGCGGGATCCAGTTTCACTGTCAGATGGTCGTGGTTCCGGGCCTCAACGACGGCGCCGTCCTGGAGGAATCGCTCAGCGATCTCTGGAACCTGGGTGACGCTGTAATTTCGGCGGCTGTCGTTCCAGTGGGGCTCACTCAGTTCTCCCATCTGTACACCGGCAAGCCGATGAACCGGGACAACGCGGCCGCGCTGCTTGAGCACGTGGAGCGGTGGGGCGAGCGAGCCATGCGCGAACGTGGTGAGACGTGGATATTTGGCTCCGACGAGCTGTATCTCCTGGCAGAGCGGGATCTGCCCGCGGCCGCTCACTATGGTGACTTCGCCCAGATCGAGAATGGAATCGGCGCTGTGACGTCGCTCCGCATGCGCGTTCATGATGGATTGAAGCAGTTGCCGATTCTGACAGAGCGGAAGATTGGTGTACTCACCGGGACAGCGATGGCTCCGTTGATGCCGCCGCTGCTGCAGGAGCTTACCGCGGTCACCGGCGCGCAGTTCGAGATAATCGTCGCGGAGAACTCACTCTTCGGGCCGACCACTACCGCGGCCGGTCTGCTCGTGGGCGCCGACGTTGTGCGCGCACTCTCTGGCCGTAGCGATCTGGACATGGCGCTGATCCCGGCGGAAACGATTAATGAGGACGGTGTCTTTCTGGACGACGCCTCGCTGGAGTCTGTGCGCGCCGCACTGCCGATTCCAATTTTTCCTTCGTACGATTTCGTGGATATTCTGATGCAGGAACCGATGGGAGTTGCCGCTTGAGCACGCCCGTAGTAGCACTCGTAGGGCGCCCCAATGTGGGCAAGTCGGCACTTTTCAATCGCCTGATCGGTGGGCACGACGCCATTGTCAGCGAGGAAGCCGGCACAACGCGCGACCGTCACTTCGGAAGAGCCGAGTGGAACGGGCGGCAGTTCTGGTTGGTTGATACTGGCGGCCTGCCAGAGAATACGCACGACGCAATTGACGGCGAGATCCGGCGCCAGGTACTGGAGGCGATCAGCGAGGCCGACGTACTCGCGTTTGTGGTCGATGCACATCAGGGCGTGCACCCGAGCGATGCCAAGGTTCTCGACCTGCTGCGGGCCGCGCGCAAGCCGTGGGTGCTCGTCGCGAACAAGGTAGACACTCCATCGTCGACCGACTTCTACGACTTCTTCAGCTTGGGCGCGGGCGATCCGATCCCGGTCTCCGCGACCAACGGCAAGGGCTCTGGCGACCTGCTCGACCTGCTCGTCGAGAGTATGCCCGAGAGCACGGAAGAATGGGGAGAGGCGATCCGCGTCGCCGTTGTTGGCCGGCCGAATGGCGGAAAGTCGTCCATTGTGAACCGACTGCTGGGCGAGGATCGGCTTGTCGTGAACGACGTCGCGGGAACCACGCGTGACGCCATCGACACACCGCTCAAGTATCACGGCCGCGATTTCGTTTTCATCGATACCGCGGGATTGAGAAGGCAGGCACGAATCGACGACGGGATCGAGTTCTATTCGTCGCTCCGCACCCGCCGCGCGATTGAGCGCTCCGATATCTGCGTTCTGGTGATAGACGCGACGCGAGGACTGGACAACCAGGACCTGAAGATCGCGACGATGGCTTGGGACTCTGGCCATGGTCTTATCATGGTGATCAACAAGTGGGATTTGATGGAGAAGGGGAATAACACGGCGGCGAAGTTTCAGGAGGCGATCACCGACAAGGCCCCCTACCTGAATTTCGTGCCGTTTATCTTCACCTCCGCCGTCACCGGTCAACGTGTTACCAAGCTGCTCGACGTGATTCTGAACGTCGAGGAAGAGCGGATGAAGCGCATCTCAACTGCAGATGTGAACAACACGCTCCAGGACCTGATGGTGCGGCGGCAGCCGCCGCAGGCCGCTGGTCGCGAGGTGAAGTTCAACTACGCAACGCAAGTCGAGACTGCGCCTCCCACCATCGCTGTTTTCGGGAATCATCCTGATCTGGTTCCGGAGCACTACATCCGGTTTCTTCACAACGGGTTCCGCGCGGCGTACGGATTCACCGGCAATCCGCTCAACATCGTTTTAAGGCGCAAGTCCGCATAGATGAACGCGGTGCACCTCTCTCCGATTGTTGCGCTCGCGATTGCCTATCTCGCCGGATCAATTCCTTCGGCCTACCTGGCCGGAAGGTGGCGCGGTGTGGATCTGCGCAAGCACGGCTCCGGCAACCTGGGAGCGACCAACGTCGCTCGTGTGCTGGGTGCGCGAATTGGCGCCGTGGTGTTTGCGGTGGACGTCCTCAAGGGCTTTCTCCCTGTTTTTTTCCTGCCCGCGCTCACGGACACGCCGTACAGTGAGATGATGGCACTGGCCATCGGCGCCGCGTCGATTTTGGGCCACGTCAAGCCGATCTTTCTCCTCGGCCGCGGCGGTGGCAAGGGCGTCGCGACGGCGACCGGTGTATTCCTCGGTCTCGCGTGGCTACCAATGCTGATCTCGTTCGGCGTGTGGGTTTTGGTGTTCGCCGTGTCGCGGTACGTGAGTCTCGCGTCGCTGGCCGGAGCAGTTGCGCTGCCGCTCGCCTTCATTGTGACGGGTGCGCCGATCAACGATCCGGACTTCATCGCGTCTGTAGTGATTGCCGTCTTCGTCTTCTACACGCACCGTGCGAACATCGGCAGATTACGGCGGCGAGAGGAGCATCGCTTTGTCCGCGCGCGCAGCCCGGCCGGCTCCACCGCGGCCATGGACCCGCCGCCGCCAAACGCCGCTTGAGCGGGGGAACCCGCTAGTGCGCTGCGCTGTTATTGGCGCCGGTGCATGGGGCACTGCGCTCGCGAATCGGCTTGCGCGCAACGA
Source organism: Gemmatimonadaceae bacterium (assembly GCA_050998035.1). Taxonomy (GTDB): domain Bacteria; phylum Gemmatimonadota; class Gemmatimonadetes; order Gemmatimonadales; family Gemmatimonadaceae; genus Fen-1247. The sequence goes on from JBPCQO010000287.1 coordinate 13,990, forward strand.
GCACGAAGTGTGTCTCTGGGCCTACGAGCCCGATGTCGCGGAATCGATCAACGCGGTGCACGCCAATCGTTTCCTTCCCGGCGCCCGGCTCGTGCCAACGCTCACCGCATCATCAGACATTAAGGCTGTCGTCGACGGTGCGGAAGTAATCGTGATGGTCGCGCCGTCACACGTGACCCGTGCGGTTGCGGCGGCGGCTCAGCCCTATGCGGCGCGCGATGCGCTCCTTGTTGTCGGCTCCAAGGGGATCGAGCAGCATTCGCTCGCACGCATGACCACGGTTGTCGAAGAGGTATTTGATTCCGGCCCTGCGGTAGCGCTGTCCGGTCCGTGTTTCGCGGCTGAAGTTGCACAGGGCCAGCCAACTGCGGTCGTTGCAGCTTGCGTCGACCGCGATCCTGCGTCGCGCGTTCAGCGGATGTTTCACGCACCGACATTCCGTGTGTACACCCAACACGACGTTATCGGAACGGAGCTCGGCGGCGCGGTGAAGAACGTGATGGCTGTGGCTACGGGAGTTTGTGAAGGACTTGATCTGGGCTTCAACGCACGCGCCGCTTTAATAACGCGCGGCCTTGCAGAGATGACCAGGCTGGGAGTGGCGCTGGGCGCCGAAGCCGCCACGTTTGCGGGGCTCGCGGGGATGGGTGATCTGGTGCTCACGTGTACAGGTAAATTGAGCCGCAACCGAGCACTCGGCGTGGAGATCGGCAACGGCAAGACTCTGGACGAGGCGCTTGCAGGTCGTCAGAGCGTCGCCGAGGGTGTGATCACGACGCGCTCCACCAAAGCGCTGGCGCAGCGCGTTGGCGTCACGATGCCGATTGTGGACGCAGTGTTCGGCGTTCTGTTCGAAGGCGACGCCCCGCGCGACGCCATCACCGAATTGATGGGCCGCGACGCACGCGCGGAGCGTGACGAGTGACTGCCTGGTACCGTTCGTGACGACCATCCCGGTGCGCGAGTTCTTCTCTATCGGTGACGTGTGCGAATTGACCCAGCTCAAGCCACACGTGCTCAGGTATTGGGAGAGCCAGTTCAGATTTCTGCACCCGGCAAAGAACCGGTCCGGTAACCGCGTGTACCAGCGCCGCGAGGTAGAGCTGATCATGCTCGTGAAGCAGCTGCTTTACGTGGACAAGTACACCATTGACGGTGCACGCCAGCGGGTGGACGAGTACCGGCGCGCCGGCGAGCTGAAAAAGCTCGCGCGGTCCGCGCTCGACGCGGCCACGCTCGATTCCATCGAGCAGGACTTGATTTCCATTATCGCCATGCTCGATGGCGCCGTACCTGATGCAGCGGTGGAGGAGGGCGCGTGACCGGTGCACCGTCAACATCGCCGCTCATCGGCGCCGTGTGCATCATCCCAGCGCTCAATGCTGAGAGAACCGTCGGCGCCGTCGTCGCGTCCATCCGCAGCGTGCTGCCGGGTGTGGTCGTACTGGGGATCGATGATGGATCGACTGACGGTACCCGTGCGGTACTCGCGCGCGGCTGTGATCACGTCATCGGATTTGCGGAGAACAGGGGGAAGGGGGCAGCGCTACGGAGCGCGTTTGCGTTTGCTGCATCGACGTGGAATCTTCGGCCGATACTGACAATAGATGCAGACGGACAGCACGACACAGCCTTTGCTCCCGCCCTTCTCGACGCACTTGTACGAGCGGACGTGGTCATCGGTACTCGTCAGATCACCGGCCTCAGCGTGCCGCCACACCGCCGGCTCGCAAACCGGATATCCTCCGCCGCAACCAGAGCGATCACGCGTTGCCCGATCAGCGACAGCCAGTCAGGATATCGTGCGCTGCGTCCAGGAGTCGCTCTCGCGATCGCTGCGCGCGGCGACCGTTATGAGTACGAAACTGACTTTCTAGTGCGCGCATCACACATGGGTTATCGCATCGCCGAAGTGGCTGTTCCAACCATTTACGGGCCGCCGAGTCACTTCCGCGAGTGGAGCGACGCACTGCGCGTTGCGCGGGTTCTCTGGAGCCATCGCGCGGCGGCCTTTCGCTGATGCGGATTCTGTGCAGCAACGATGACGGCATTCTCGCTTTCGGACTGGACTGTCTGGTGCGTGCCGCGGCCACACTGGGCGAGGTCACAGTGGTCGCGCCGGACCGTGAACAGAGCGCGACCAGCCACTCGCTCACACTGCATCACCCGCTACGGCCAGTGCAGCTTGGCGAGCGCCGGTTCCAGATTGACGGAACGCCCACCGATTGCGTGATGCTTGCGATCGAGGCGCTGATGCCGGAGCGCCCCGACTGGGTATTCAGCGGAATCAACCACGGCCAGAACATGGGTGAGGACGTCCTCTACTCGGGAACTGTCGCCGCGGCAATGGAAGGACTCGTCCTTGGAGTGCCGGGGGTCGCCGTGTCATTTGCCGGTGGTGAAATGCGCGCCGACTCGGCACGGCTCGAGGAGCACGTGGAGCCACTCGCAAAGCTGCTTGCTCACCTGACGTCGCTTCGGACACCCAACGCGACCCTGTTCAATGTCAACTTCCCGCCAGTATTCGGGAGTGAAATCAAAGGTGTGAAGCTCACGCGTCTCGGCCGGCGGGTCTTCACCAATTCCATACGTCCCATGCTGGATCCCTGGGGTCGGCCGATCTACTGGATCGGCGCCGGCTCCATGTCCTGGACAGGTGCGGAGGATGCAGACTATCGCGCCATCGCGGATGGATACATTTCTGTCACGCCGCTGCATCTGGACCTGACCCACGGCGCCATGCTGGACACCGCGGAGAGTTGGTGGCAGGCGCCATAGATCACGAGTTTCGGGGCGCCCGCAGGCACCTTGTGGAGCTTCTTCAGGAGCAGGGTATCCGAGACCTGTCGGTGCTTCATGCAATCGACGAGACGCCGCGTCACCGCTTCGTTCCGACGGGCGTGCGGCACCGCGCGTACGAGGACTCCGCTCTACCCATTGGGAGCGGGCAGACTATCTCGCAACCCATGATCCACGCGCGGTATCTGGAGCTGCTGCATCTGACTGGAAACGAAAAGGTACTGGAGATAGGAACGGGTTCCGGTTATCAGACCGCGCTGCTGTCCAGACTGGCCGAGCAGGTGTTCTCGGTGGAGAGAATCGCGCCGCTGTTGGATCGCGCGCGTGAGGTGCTGGCCGAGATCGGGGTGCGCAATGTATCCTTCCTGTTGGGCGACGGTACACTCGGGTGGCGGCAATATGGCCCGTACGATGCGATTCTTGTGAGCGCGGCAGCGCCCACGGTTCCGGCGACGTACGTGGAGCAATTAGCGGACGGCGGGAAATTGCTCATTCCTTTAGGTGATCGGGACGAGCAGGTTCTCAACGTAATCACGCGGCGCGGCGACGCCCTACAGTCTGAGGCGAAGGGTCCTGTGCGATTCGTTCCGCTTCTAGGCAAGGATAGCTGGGAGAGTTAATTTGGCCGGAATGCTTCCTCCGTTCGTACCGCCCTCGACGCGTGTGCCCACCCAGCTCCTTCCGCTGATCACAGAGTTCATTGTGGATCGCGGAGAGCGGAGCAACTCAAGCGTTTCTACAGCGCCGTGGGAGTCGCCGCAGCCTCATCAGCGTGCCGCTGCGTCTGCGGTCGAACCCGCAAGCGGGAGCACCCAGGCGCGAGCACAGGAGCTTTCCCTCCCATCGATCAATGAGTTTCTGCTGCGGCCGCCCGTGCAAGCGCAACCGGAACCGCAACCACCGGAACCGCAATCACCGGAACCGCAGCTCGATACAACGAGCGAGCACGCGCAGGTTCCTGCCGCTGTAGAACAGCCTGCCGTCGAATCGCGCGAAGCGCCGGAAGAGGTGTCATCGCAGAGTGCAGTGCATCGAACGGAAGCACCTTCAGCAGAAGCACCTTCAGAGGAAGCTGCTGGTCCTGAACCCGTGGCTCTGGTCCAGGATTACGCCGCTGAGACGCCGCGCCTTGCGGCCGAGCAGCCCAACGCGGGATTGGAGCAGCAGAGCGCCGAGCCTGCTCAACAGGAGGCTCAACCGGCCGTTGCGCAGCAGCGAGAAGAACACTTAGAAGACCGGCCAGGACAACGCCCAGAAGCGCAGACGGACGGAGGGGATCGCGCCGGTGCGCAAACGGTGCAGCCAGAGGACGAGGCGCCGATCAGTCCTTCTGACACGGTGCGAGCAGCATCGCAGACCACTCCCGACGCGTGGGTCAGCGAGGAGCGGGACTCCTTCAACTGGCAGAGTGCTGGTAGGCTTGCTGCGAGCGCGCAGGATGAGAGACGTGCGTCTGAAGAGTGGTCCTCGACGGACTGGGAGCCTCGCGGCAACGCGTCCCAGGATCACATAGTGATGCTGCTCGGCCAGGTTGCGCGTCGCGTGCGGTCGGGCGAGCTACAGATCCACGGCACCAAGCAGATGACGGCGGAGGCGGCGCTTGCCGCAATTCTCGCAGCGTTGTTGGCAGAGCCAGACTGAAGCTCGCGGCTACCCGCGGCTCACTTGGTTGGGTCGGTTAACGGCGTTAACTTGGCCCAGCGGACGCCGCTGGTACCCACAAAGTGGTTGCCCGCTGCGGCGCCCTTCGGCCCCCGTAGCTCAGGTGGATAGAGCAGCGGTTTCCTAAACCGTTGGCCGGGTGTTCGAGTCACCCCGGGGGCATAGCACGACAATTCATGAACAACGCGCCGGGACACACTTCCGGCGCTGGCCCTAAGCCGGTATCAGTGAACGACTTACACCGGTACATTTCAGTAGGGCGGCAGTTCGCGCGATATTGCTCGTGTTCGTCAGCTGCGAGCACGCCATAATCTTTTATAATCTGTAAACCCAACTGCAAATGGCTTTAACCAGCGGTCCCAATGCGTTCGGCGGAGATGTCGGCGAGCAGCGCTTCAGCGCGCTTTTCGATCAGCACAAGCGCAACCTCGCGTATGTGGGGGTGGCGATTCTTGTGATCGGAGCCGGAGCGTGGTTCTATGTACGCTCCAACGCGCTGAAGGAGCAGCACGCGGAGCTGGCGTACGAAACGGCGCTGCAGAGCGTTTCGTCGGGCAATTTGCCGCTGGCCCAATCAGACCTGAAAAAGGTGACGGTTCGCTACAGTGGCACCAATGGAGCGGCGCAAAGCGCGATGGCTTTGGCCAAACTATACTACGAGCAGGGCAAGTATCAGGCAGGCATCGACGCGTTGAAGGAGCCAGCCTCGCACGACGGTGATCTGGAATATGGCGCCAAGCTGCTGCTTGCGGCCGGGTACCAGGGACTCGGGAATGCGCAACAGGCCGCAACTGTCTATGAGGCGGCTGCTGGGTTGGCGAGGTTCGACGCCGACAGAGCCGGCGCCATGGCGATGGCAGCCAGAGCTTACCAACAGGCCAACAATAAGGCGGCCGCGGTAAAGATTTGGAATGATCTGCTGAAGGACACCAAGAGCGGCTTCGATGCTGAGGCGCAGATCAGGCTGGGAGAGCTCCAGGCGCAGACGACGAAAGTCTGACAGCTGCAGGTTCGGCAGACCGCACTCTGAAGGAAAGCCGCCCGAGCTCCGGGCGGCTTTTCCGTGCCGGGGTGTGAATCACCCATAAGGGGCCAACCTTCAGTGGAACGCAAAGCGTGCCGGCGGGGACGGATTCTGGGGGCAGTTTCACCAACTCCGCGCGTGTGCGGCCACTCTCAAGCGCGCTCCCTTAAACTGCGTATAAGAAAGATTATGTAAACTAGGGACTGTGGAAAATGTGGGAAAGTTCTATGGAGAACCCAGCTCCCCGGTGAACACCAGCCGCCCCTCGCCCCTTAGGAACGGCAGCCACGCCCCTACGCCTGCCTCCTGCGAGCAGCTCACTGTCAGGATGCCGCCCGAGCGGGTCTCGATGCTGACGTCCGTGTTCGCCTCGCCCCAGAGATGAAGCAGTATTGCCGATGCCACGCTCCCGGTCCCGCATGCCAGTGTCTCGTCCTCAACGCCACGCTCGTACGTCCGGATCGCCCAGGAACCATCTCCGCTGCCGCTTGGAGCAACAAAGTTGACGTTGGCGCCGGACTTGAGTGCCGCGTGGTTTCGTACTGTTCGGCCCCGTCCGACGACGTCACAGACGGCCACGTCCGGAACTCGTATCACCACGTGCGGAACGCCAGCCGTGGCATAACCCACGTGCTGCTCACCCGGTTCGGTCGCAATGGCGCTCATAGCGCCGCAGGCGTCGGTGACTGGTGGAAGTGCGAACCCGGGAATGCCTTGGCGCACGTCGGCCCGCACGACGCCAGCGTCCGTGGCGATGGTAAACCCCGCTGGATCCACCCGTCCGAGGCGCACTGAGAGACTGGCCGCACACAGCGTGGCGTTCCCGCACAACGAAGCGCGTGACCCGTCTGCGTTGTAGTACCGTATGGTGAGGTCGGCTGCCTCCCCCTTGGCCGGGCGGCCGAGCACGACGACGCCGTCAGCCCCCGCGCCGGTCCCCCGGGCGCAAATCCTGGCCACCGCTGCGGGAGTTTCCAGCGACGACGTGTCGGCATCTATACCATCAAAGAAGACGAAGTCGTTCCCGGACCCGCTCATCTTGAAGAACCGCTGGCCAGCAGACCACAGCATCAGATCTTCCCTAGAAGTGCTAGCCAGCGGAGCCGCCAGACCATCCAGATCGCCTCCCGGACGATATGCTTGGACATCTTGCTCTCGCCGACCGTGCGGTCGTGAAAGACGATCGGGATCTCCTTGATACGGAATCCGCGTCGCCACATGCGGTACGTCATTTCGATCTGAAACGCGTAACCGTTTGAGTGGACCCTACTTAGATCGATCGTCTCAAGTGCTTTCCGACGAAAACACTTGAATCCACCGGTCGCGTCGAACACGGGGAGCCGAGTCACCGCGCGGGCGTAGATGTTGGCGGCGTAGCTGAGCACCAGACGCGCGATTGGCCAATTCACCACGGTGACTCTGCCCTCCTGATACCGTGATCCCAGCACGATGTCAGCATCGACGATGGCGCGGAGGAACTCAGGAATGTGGCGGGGATCGTGGGAGAAGTCGGCGTCCATCTCGAACATGACGTCGTAGTCTCGCTCCAGCGCCCACGCGAAGCCGGCCAGGTAAGCGGTGCCGAGTCCGAGCTTCCCGGCGCGCTCCAACAGATGGACTTTCGGTTTGTCGACCGCAATGGTTGCCACCGCGTCTCCTGTACCATCCGGTGACCCGTCGTCCACAACGAGGATGTCGAGCCGCGCGTCCTGCTCCAGCACGAGCGTGATGATCCGTTCGATGTTATCCCGCTCGTTGTATGTCGGCACGATCACGAGAGCGTGCCGAACCGGCCCGCGGTCCTCAGACAAAGCGCCAGACAGGGCGTCAGACAAACCGTCAGACAAGGCGGCGTCGCTCCATTGCCACACCCGCGCCCAGGGCGATAAGTCCCAGAGCGAGCGCCACCCAGGTGATGACCTTGCCCCGCTCGTACGGCGCGCTGGAAAAGTCGAGCGTGACGGTGCGTGCGCCGGCCGTCAGTGGGACGCCGATGAGCGTGTACTGTGCCCGCCCAATGCCGGAGGGGCGGCCGTCGACGCTGGCATGCCATCCAGGATAAAAGTTTTCAGACGTAATGAGCGCCGACCCCGCGGGCGCCGGTCGATCCATGGTCATGGCGATGTGGCCAGGTGCGTATGCATCCACGTGCACGTGTATCCCCGTTGGTAACGGAAGCTCCTGGACTGGCCCCGCCCCGGTCACGTTGGCTGCGGACGTGTCGAATAGCGCTGCGCGTTCGACGTCGAAGCGCGGGTCCTTGATCGTGGTGAGCACCGCATCATCCGGTGCCTTGACGATGAGCGGCGCGACCCAGGCGTAATCGGAGCGCGTGGGGAGCCGGAAGGCATAGTCGCTCTCGCCCGTCGAGTCTTCCGTCGCGGGACCTGCGACCTGAACAACTCCTGGAATCAGCTCGTTGAGCCGATGGGTGTTGGACAGGACGTACTGCGTGGCCGTGAGCCGCTGAACATTGGGGTTGCCGAGCACCTCACGAGTCGCGTCCAGACCGGGACCGCCGCCCTGCGGGATGGCGACGAGGGTGTTGTAACGGGCCAGCTCGTTTCCGTGATAGCCAAATACATTTTGAATTCGGTGGACCATGAGCCCTGACCCGTGATAGTCAGCGATCGAGCCACCCTCTAGTACCGGAAGCGGCATCACCCGGGCGGGCTGTGGCAGCCGGCTGAGGTAATCAATTGCCGGGCTGGAATGGTACAGCACGTCGGCAGGTGGTGAGAAGATCCAGTAATGCCGGTCTACCATCCAAAGATCGGCCGCTGTGAGCAGCGCCAGATAACCGAGCGGCGATATCCGGAAGATACGAGCCCAGGAGCTACGGCGGTCGAGCAGGAAGGCTGCCGTTAGCGCAACGAAGACGAGTGAGCGGAACGCGCCCAAGATCAGCGCCCCGTTGTTCGCGTCCACTGCGTCGAGGCGAGCTTCGGGTGCTACACTGCGCGCAAAATTCGTGAGCATTCCCGTGAGAGCCAGAAGTGCTATTGCCGCTGCGAAAACAAGCCAGCCGATGACGTAGCGGCGCGAGACTTCGCCAGCCAGCGCTCGCTCAACTCCGCGCGCGACGAAGACGGCGATCCCAAGCGTGCCCACGAAGAAAACGCTATCCGGCGCGCGGAAGAACTTCGTGCCGGGTACGAGGTAATATGGAATGTTGTAGAACGGTGTTGTCCCACCGAGCGCCCACAACAATGCGATGACGACTGTCACGGCCCAGAACCACAGCTCGCGCGAGCGCCGGTCCTTCCGGAGCCCGGCCAGTCCGGCTCCGCCGAGCACCAGCGCAACCGCGCCGACGTAGTCACCCTGGAAATGAATTCCGTTGGGCCCCCAGTAGCGGTCCAGGATCCCGGTGAATTCCGGCAGATATGCGTTGAGAATTTCCTGTGGATTTTTGCCAAACGACGTTGCGCGCTCGTACGTCCCAATCCCCGATGCCCGGGGCGACCATGGGACGTACTGCCGCACGGGCAGATACTGTACGGCGCCCATGGCGAGCCCAATGATCACCGCGACGAAGGCGGCGACGAGACGTAGAATCGGGTCGCGGCTGCTACCATCACCGTCGCGGGCAAATCCGACCGCGAGTACTATCGCATAAGCCCCGGCCGCCAGCAGCGAGTACTGCAACAGCTGCGGGTGCGGCGTGAGTACATCAAGCCCCACGACCAGCGCCATCGCGCCGAGTGCCCAACGCCTGCCGTCTCTCACCCACGCCAGAATTGTCCAGAGCAGCAGCGGGAAGAGTGCCGAGACGAAGAGCTTGCCGTCATGACCCGCGGAGACAAAGGTCGCGACGTGGCCGCTCATCATGTACGCCAGCCCACCCACCAGCGCTCCCCCGAACGTGAACCGCGCACGCCTGAGGAACAGATACGTGAATGCTCCGGCCAGGAACATGTGAATGATGAAGCCCCAGGTCATCGCCACGTCTGTGGGCAACATCATCCGAAGCAGAAAAGTCGGATAGAAGATGTCGCCGTGCAACGCGTCGATGAACGGCATGCCACCGAACTGGTACGGATTCCACAACGGAAAAGAGTGCGTCGCGCGGAGGGTGCTGGCCGCGAACTCGCGGAAGGCATACCCCGCCGTGTACTGATCACTGTGGGGGCCAACCAGAAACTTTCCGGCGAGCGCCGGCCACGCCAGGCTGAGCGTGGCCAGCGCATAAACCAGCGCCGCCCACGCCCCAGACCGGCGCGGAGCTGCGGAGACGGTCTCGGAATCGCTGTCGGAGATGGTCTCAGAACCTTTCGTTCTCGTCGCCGCGGCCCTCAACCGTGTTGATCTATCGGATGTCATGCGGGACGGGTTCGAGGTCTGGTGTGCCCCGCCGCAAGCGCGACGAGTCCTGGAATAACTTCCAAAATAGTGAGCCAGAGTCGGCTCGTCAGGGCCAGTATGATAGCGTCGCCGTGGCTCGTGAGGCCGAGCAGCGGCAATCCTTCAATGATGCCGATTTCCCGGACGCCCAGGCCAGCGGGCGCGAACGGTGCAATGAAGCCAACAATATACGCGGCCGTGTAAGCGGCTATGTACAATACGAATCCCCCGTGCACAGCGCTGTCTCCGAGAAGGGCCGCGGCGAAGAACCGGAACGCGACGCCGTACGCGCACCACGCGACTGTTGTGCCCGCAAGCGACAGCCATATGGTACTCGGCGGCACATTGGGCATTCGGATGTCACGTCCGGTCACGCGGGCCGCCAGCGCGGCGACATGCGGAAATAGGAGCGGAGCGGCGAGCGCACCGGCGATCGCGAGCGCCGCTATGACCGCGAACACGGCTGCGTGCGGGATGAGTTTGGCGCCAAAAACAAGCACGACCGCAAGACCAGCGGCCAGGTTAAGGATGTTCACCACAATGGACGAGCCGGCCGCGGCGACGGGCGAAGCACCTCGCTCGCGCGCCATTACACCGAGCGCGGCGATGGCCCAGATATTTCCCGGAACGTACTTGCCCAGGCTGGACGCAAACCAAATTCTGGCCGCGGTGGACCACTCCAGCCGAGTGTCCCATGCCGCGAGGACGCGTCTCCATGTTTCGATCAGAACGGCGTAGGCGGCGAGCACGATCAGCGAAGCCAGGATCAGCTTCGCTGGCGCTACGTGAAGACTGCCGATGCGGCGCTGGATCTCGCTCCACTGTCGGTGCAGCACTACGCCAGCGTAGATAATCACCACGACGGCGAACATTCCCTGGGCGATAAAGAGAGCCCTACGCCGCATGGCGCTCCAGCACACTACGGTAGATGCTGGCGTACTGGGCCGCAGCGGCCGCGGGTGTGAAGCGCGCCAGAGCGCTCTCGCGTCCCGCGCAGCCGAGTTTCTCTCGCAGCTCGGGAGAGCTGAGTACTCTGTCCAGAGTGGTTGCGAGTGCGTCGACATCTCCGGGCGGAACCAGGAGACCGGTGCGCTCATCGATCACAACGTCCATCAATCCACCGGAAGCGAACGCGACCACCGGCGTCCCACACAGTTGCGCCTCGACCGCGACGAGGCCAAGCCCTTCCTCCGACGATGGGACGACGAGCGCGGCGGAGCGTCTGTAGCAATCCGCTAGCGCCTCCTGGCCCAGAGATCCCAGCATGGTCACTCGCTCACCGACACCAAGCTCTCGGGCAACCTGGATGATCCTGTCAGACTCCGGACCCGCACCCACAATATCGAGGGTTGCCGGGCGCTCCATCCGTGCGAGTGCACGAACGGCCAACTCACCTCCCTTCTGACTGGAAAGGCGGCCGACAAAGAGCAGCTTCGCTGCGTCCCGAGTTCCAGCTGGCGAGAACAGGTGAGCGTTGACGGGCATCGGCGCGACGATTGGTGCTGAGCTGGTGTACGCGGCAGCGTTGCTCGCAAGCCATTGCGAGACGCACGTCACGGCGGCGGATCGGCCGAACACAAATCGCGCGAGGGGGGACGCGGCTGGTTTCTTAAGCAGCAAGCGTATGTCGGAGCCGTGCGATGTGGTAACTAGCGGAATTCCGGTCACGACATTTGCGGCCGCAGCAGCGACGCCGTTGGGAAACCACCAGTGCGCGTGCAGCAGATCGACACCGTAACGACGGGCGCTGCGCACAATGGCGGAGAACTCGCTGGCGATCATGCCGCCGAGCGCAAGCCTGGCCGTCCAGGACGCGCTCACATCCTCCGCCATTGTGCCCGTGTACGCAAGCGTCTCGTGTTGCGTTGGGGCGTAGCGTACCCTTGTCACGGGAATACCGCCGATCTCATCTTCGCGTTGAAGTCCCGGCGCGGACGGCGCAATCACCTGCACGTGCACGTCCTCGTCCCTCAGCGCCTGAGCCAGACGTAGAACGAAAGAACCTGGAGCATCCCCCTCAAAACGCGGGAACGAGTGCGTCGCGAACAGAACCCTCAAGTTCAGCGAGGCGCGTCCGAGTCACGCGCGAGCAGTTCCTCGACAGTTCTGCGCAGCTCCGCGAGTTCGGAACGCTGCGCCGCCATCAATTCGGCCAATAACCCGGTGGCGAAGAAAATGCTGCCCAACAGGAGACACGTTTCGACGAGGGTGAGGAGCGGCCGAAAGCCGACGCCAGCGATCACTCGGTAGAGCACCGCGATTATGCCTGTAACCAGGCCGATGAAAAACAGAGTCGCCCCGGCCATTCCGAACAACAGCAGTGGCTTGCGCGCGAAACGAATTTCGAACCACACCGCCAGCATGTCTATCACGCCGATTGGAATTCGGCTCAAACCGAATTTGGACTTACCCGCCTGTCGTGGATACAGCGGCACCGGAACTTCACCGACACTGTATCCATCGTTGGCGGCCATGACGATCATGTAGCGATGCCAGTCCGGCCGCGCAGGCATGTTGGCCATGATGTCGCGCCGGTAGGCCTTCACGGAGTTCAGATCCTGAACCGGAACGTTGAAGAGTCGACGACTCAACCCATTGTAAATGCCGGAGACGAAAGCCTTATCGTACTCTCCTTCCTTGCGCCCGGTCATCATGTCGACCTCGCCGGCGAGAATTGGATCGACGAGCTTGGGGATGTCCTCCGGCTTGAACTGCAGGTCGGCGGGATAGAACACCAGAATCTCGCCGCGCGAATGCGTGTACCCCGTCCTGAGCGCCTCGGCAATGCCGCGGCGCACACGATGCCTGACGGAGCGTAGAAACGGGTATTCACGTTCGAGGCGCTGGAGCACCGCGGGCGTCGCGTCGGTGGAGCCGTCGTCGATCACGACAACTTCGTACTGCCCAGGAGTCAGAGCGAAGGTCTCCGCTGCCTGACGCATGAACTCCGGAAGATTTTCCGCCTCGTCCTTCGCGGGTACAAGCACACTGACACGTGGTGCGTGGCCGTGGGCTGGCACCGCGGGGAGCGTCATACGCGCTTGCGCATGCGGGCCGGAAGGACGCCAAGCTGGTCGCGATATTTCGCGACGGTGCGGCGGGCGATCTGAACTCCGGTCTCACGGAGAATGTTGACGATCGCCTGGTCGGTGAGCGGATGCCGCGGGTCTTCATCCTCCACCAATGTTTGCAGCTGCGCCTTGATTCCGCGAGCCGAAACATCTTCACCGTCCGATGTTGCGAGACCCGAGGAGAAGAAGAACTTCAGCGGCAACACGCCACGGGGCGTCTGAACATACTTCTCATTCGTCACACGACTCACCGTGGACTCGTGCATGCTGATCACCTCGGCCACTTCCCTGAGCGTGAGTGGCTTGAGGAACTGAACACCCTTCTCGAAGAACTCGCTCTGACGCTCGACGATATAGTTCATCACCTTGAGCATTGTTTGCCGGCGCTGTTCGATCGCCTGGATCATCCAATTTGCCGAGTTGAGCTTGCTGGAGATGAACTCCTTGTTCTCGCCCTCGAACTTTTTCTTATCGCGTGCGATTTCCTGGTACGCGCGGCTCAGTTTGAGACACGGCAGATTCGCGTCGTTCAAAAAGATGTGGTACTTGCCATCGATCTTGTCGACAACGAGATCTGGGATGATGTAGTTGTCATCGCCGGAGCTGTAGCGAAGGCCTGGCTTGGGATCCAACTTCGCT
>JBPCQO010000095.1:0-8455 GCA_050998035.1 Gemmatimonadaceae bacterium
GACTCCGTATCCACCGTCGCGCAGCTTCTTCTTCTCGATCGCTACCACTTTCTAACCGAGTGAAAAGCTCAATGAAGAAATACATCGCAGCACTCGCGACGGGGGTCACCCTCGTCGCGGGATGCAAGGATTCACCAATCGTGAATCCGACCAACGCGCCAACGTCGGCGCAGTTGACCGGTGCGCTCACGCGCCCCGGCCTGCAGACCCTGGTGACAGGTATTCTGGCGCAGGATCGCGTGTTATACTCGGGTAACGGTACAGCTTACCCCATCATTACGGCGATTTACGCGCGGGACGCCTACCGCATCGATGCTTCGGAGCCGCGCTACGTCAGCGAGACTCTCGGAGGCAACCCGGACCCGGGAAGTTTCGCGTCCGGAAGCGGTCCCTTCACCAATGGGTATATCGCGGTTAGAGCGGAGAACACCACGCTGGCCGCGATCAGCAGCGCGCCAGGTGGTGTACTGACTGCAGCCGAAACGAGTGTCGCGCTCGGTTTCGTCCAGACGTTTAAGGCACTCTCGTATTATCGCGAGATAGAGTTGCGTGACACGATCGGTGTGCCATTGCAGGGTGTGGATCCGAATGCCGGTCCCGGACCGATCATCTGCAAGGAAAATGCGCTGAACTACGTCGCTGCGCTGCTCGATTCGGCTAACACAAATCTTACGTCGGCCGCATCCGGAACAAAGACTTTCCCGTTCTCACTCCCGTCCGGGCTCACTTCTTTCGGCCGAAATTACGGCCAGGTATCGAACTTCATCCTGTTCAATCGTGGACTGAAGGGTAAGGTCGATGTCTATCGCGGCCTCGACCACGCCAAGCCGAACGCGGCGGCCTTTACCGCAGCGATCGCGGAGCTGAGTCAGGCGCTCGGAACCGCGGTCCCTGGCGCGGTGCCCGGGAGCCAGTTTCAGAATGGTCCCTACCATGTCTTCGTGCCGAGCGGCAACGAAGCGACGGCGAACGGAGAGGCCGACCCCAAGGTGGGCCTCAACCCGCAGGTGAAGGACAGCATCAAGCCGGGTGATACGCGTATCAGCAAGATCGTGGCGCGCTCCACTCTTGCAGGGCAGGGACTGTCCACCAGCACGACTTTTGTCGGCGCGGTCTCCACCAACTCGGCAAACCTGGCCCGTCCAATCGGCATCCTCCGGGATGAGGAACTCGTTCTACTTCGCGCGCAGGCTTACATTGGCGCCGGACAGATTGCGAACGCGGTAGCGGATATCAACAGCGTACGCACGTTCTACGGCGCCCCGCTGTCGACCGCGACCACAGCTTCGCAGGCGATCACCGATGTACTGTACGATAAGCGCTACTCGCTTCTGTTCGAAGGCCCGCAGCGTCTGGTGGACCTCCGTGCGTATGGACGTCTGAACAGCACGTTCTTTAAGGCCGAAGTCACTGGCGATCCGTTCAACAGTGCGTTCCCGATTCCGAAGGCGGAAGCGGATGCACGGGGCGGAAATATCGCGGCGACCTGCTCCTGACCGAGTAGCACCACGATTGTGTGAGGCGGACCAGGATAGCTATCCTGGGCCGTTTTGCGTTGCACCTCCGTCCGATCCAAACATGTACCTGGACCATGTGCCGCATGGTCTCATGAGCGCGTTGCGCACAGTTCCGGCAGATCAGCTCCCCATGACCAAACTCTATCGCGCGAGGCAGGCAAGCACCAAGTTTCGCACAGGGAAGGGGGAGAATATTCCTCGAGCCATTGAAGTGTCCACCAGAAAATTGACAACATGCGACATCTGCTCGGATCCTTCGCAGCCTTGGCCGGAATTGCACTAGCGCAAGGCTGCGTGCGCCAGCATGCACGCGGTGACATCGTGGTGACCGGACTGGCGCAGCAGGTGCGCGCACGGATCGATGCAGTGCCTGGCGCATTCGTCGAGGTAGCCTTCGTGGATCTCGGCAACCGCGCCGACACGCTGTACCTGCACGCCGACAGTGCAGTACACGCCGCGAGCACGATGAAGCTGCCTGTAATGATGCGGCTGTATCACGAGGCTGAGACGGGCAAGCTGAATCTCGATGGCCGCATCAAGCTCGTGAATCAGTTCGCGTCCATCGTGGACGGCTCGCGTTACGCGCTGGATCCCAAGGTGGACGGCGACACGGCGATTTATGCCACGGTTGGCGATTCGATTACCGTGCGCGATCTGATACGGCACATGATCACTCGGTCCAGTAATCTCGCAACCAACACGCTGATTGCGCTGGCCAACCCTGACAGTGTGAACGCGATGATGCGTGCGTTCGGCGCGACGCACATGCGCGTTCTGCGTGGCGTGGAGGATCAGAAGGCGTTCGACGGGGGGCTGAACAACATGGCTACGGCGCGTGATCTGGCCACACTACTCACCGTCCTCGAGCGCGGCCATGCCGCTGGTGCCGCGGCGACCGCCGAGATGCGTGGGGTACTACTGGCGCAGGAGTTTAACGAAAAGATCCCGGCCGGGCTCCCCGCCGGCGTCCGTGTCGCGCACAAGACCGGCGACATCACCGGAATTGCGCACGATGCCGCGATCGTGTATCCGCCGGGGCGCGCTCCGTACGTGCTGGTGGTACTGACGAAGGGGATCCCGGATGAGAAAGTTGCGGACGCGATGATCGCTGATATCTCGCGGATGGCCTACGCGCACGCTACTGCTGGACACTGATGCAAGGGTTGGGCACCGGTCACTCACCCTGCCGCGTGGATGAGCTACCCGGCGACGAGACCGTCGCTGACGGTCTCGTTCCACGCACCGCGTTCGGTGATCTCCTCAGTCCAAGCCTCAGACTGAGGTTTTAGGCGAGCAAAAGCCGCGTTGGTATCGTCGAGCAGCCGATCGCGGTGATTGCTATCTGATGCCTCATGAATAATCTCCTGATGCTTTATTCGCCTGCGTCGTTGATCTCGACGCCGATGTGCTCGAGAATGCGGTCTTCGATCTCGCTACGGGTCTGAGTGTCATCGAGACGGCCCAGTGGCTCCAGCAGTCGCGCCCTATCTATGGTGCGGATCTGATACGGCATGACTACGCTCTCCACAAGATTGCCGAGCAGGTCTGGGGGGATCACCACCTCGAACGGGTAAATTTTGCGCTTCTTGCCCGCAGTCTTAGTGAGCGGAACGATGGTAACGATCGGAAATCTCTGATTGAACCCGTCATTCGATACCACGATCACAGGGCGGCGTTGCCCACCCTGTTCGCTGCCCACGGGAAAGTCGAGATCGGCCCAGAACGTGTCCCATTGTCGGATGGGTCCACGATAGGACATCAGCTGTCGCTTAGCCCGTCAGCCGAAATAGCCTCGAACTGACGCGTCATTGCGCGCATCTCGGCCATGAAGACCGCATCCTGCGCCGCTGCCTGATAGGCCCCATACAGCGCTGCTAACTTGCTTCGGCGGAGCTTCTCCTGAACTGCCGCCTCGAAGAAGGCACTCAGATTCTCTGCTTCACCCTCTTGCACCGCAACTTCGGCCGCCTGCACAACGTCCTCGTGCAGCGTGAATGACTTCTTGACGGTGCGAATTTCCGACCGTCGGCGGCGACGCACCGCCTGCGATGAAGATCCCCCGGTTACTTCCGACATACCTATCACCTCAGATTAGGGGCGCTGTTAAGTATTGCTTATGGTAGCCTTACAGTCAATAGTAAGGGCGTCTGTCGCAAGCTCCTGGAGCCTTCCGCTGCCGTACGGCGCCAGGCGCTACGCTGCTGAGCTACTCTTCTTCGGGAACAGCGACGCGCCTTTGGTTACCCGCCACCCCGTAACATCTGCGTCCTCCGCTACGCTCGCGCTCGGTGCGCCCAGCTGGCGGAGCAGCTCTGCACTTTTGTTCGGCATGAAGGGCGACAGCACCACGGCTTGACGTAACAGCTGCCGGATGAGAGCTGCCAGGGTTGACTCCAGCTCCGCATGCCTCGCCGGGTCCTTGGCGAGCCTCCACGGGGCCTGTCGATCCACATACTCATTGGCGCGCGAGATCGTGGCCCAGACGTGCTCCAGCGCCCTGCTGGGGAGGTGGACCAGCATTGCCTGATCGTACGCGGCGACATCCGCTGCGTCGGCGGCGTCGATCTCGTTACGAGGACCGGCCGGAACGACGCCGTCGCAGTACTTCTCCACCATCGCAATTGTCCGGCTGACCAGGTTGCCCCAGGCGTTGGCGAGATCGGAGTTGTACCGGTCGTCGAAGCGCTCCCATGAGAAGTTGCCGTCGGCGTCGAACGGGACCTCGCGCAAGAGGAAGTAGCGGAACGCGTCCGCGCCGTAACGGTCAATTGCCTCAGAAAGATCGAGCGTGACGCCGGCGGACTTGCTGAATCTGTCGCCACCGAACAGCACAAAGCCGTGCGCCCAGATGAGCCTCGGTAACGGCAGCCCCGCCGCCATGAGCATCGCCGGCCAGATCAACGAATGGAAGCGGGTGATATCCTTCCCGATCACATGCAAGTCGGCGGGCCACCAGTGCGCGAATTCGCCACCAGTATCGGGATAGCCCAGAACCGTGATGTAGTTGGGGAGCGCGTCGAACCAGACATAGGTGGTCTGCACTTCCCCAGCACCGGCCCCGAGCGGGAAGGGAATGCCCCATCCGGCGCGGGCCCGGCTCGCGGATACATCTTCGAGCCCCTGATCTATGAGTGCAAGGATCTCGTTTGCCCTGCTGCGCGGCTGCAGAAACTTCTCACTCGCTATTAACGCGCGCAGTCGCTCGGCGTACGCACTCAAGCGGAAGAACCAGTTTCGCTCCTCCACCCACTCCAGAGTGCGCGTGGGGTGTAGCACGCACTTCCCATCCTCGATCTCTTCGTCGGTCTTGAACGCCTCACACCCAACGCAGTACCAGCCCGCATACGTCTTTATGTAGAAGTCGTCAGGCGAGCGCTCGAAGATGGTCTCTATCAGCGCGCGCACGCCGCGAGCGTGATTGGGATCGGTGGTACGGACGAACCGATCGTACGAGATTCCGAGCGCGGACCACGCCGCCTGGAACCGTTGGGCTACGACGTCAGCCTGCTCCTGCGGTGTGCGTCCTTCCTTGGCCGCGGACTGGGCTACTTTCTGTCCATGCTCGTCCATACCGGTGACGAACAGGACGTCGTCGCCGCGCAGGCGGTGGTAGCGCGCCAACACGTCGGCGCCGATCTTCTCGAAGGCGTGGCCCAGATGTGGGTCGCCGTTGGCATAGTCGATCGCGGTGGTGATGTAATACTTGGTCACGCCGCAATTTACGACGGACGCAGCTACTCTGCTGCTCCCTCATCCGGCGCATTGCGGGCGCTGCGTCGTCCGCGGCGACGCCCGCGCCGATGCTCCGCGACACGGTCTGCCTCGGGGACACTTTCTGGTTCCACGCTCACCGGCGGGGTCTCGACCGTTTCCGTGAAGATCACCAGCCGCGGCTCCGGAATGGCGAACTCCGAAGTGTACATGAGATCTGGCGAGATATCGTCGGCTGACTCATCCACATCGTCATCGGGCGCGCAGCGGCCCGGAAGTGGCTGCCCCGCAATCTCCGCGTCGAACTCAGCGATGGGGATGGTGCGCACGGCGCCCTCCGCGTTCCTGAGCGTCACAGCGTCACGAAAGATGTCCACCGTGACGATCTTTTCCTCTCCGCTGGCTGTGACGACGATGCGCCCCTCCTTGGGAAAGCGCTTGCGGCTCTCGACGTAGAAGTCATGCTCGAATCTGAGACAGCACATCAGCCGCCCGCATGCACCGGAAATCTGCGATGGGTTGAGCGACAGTCGCTGGTCCTTGGCGACGCCCAGATTGACAGGGCGCAGCTCGGGCAGCCAGGAGGCAGAGCAGTACTGGCGACCGCAGCGTCCAATGCCGTCGAGTCGCTTGGCCTCGTCCCGGACGCCGATCTGCTTGAGCTCGATGCGAGTCCGGAAAGTGGCCGCCAGGTCGCGCACCAGGTTACGAAAGTCGACCCGCTTCTCGGCGGTGAAATACAGCGTGAGCTTCTTCTTGTCCCACTGCCACTCCGCGTCGGAGATCTTCATCTGCAGATCGGACGCACGCACCTTGTCGCCGGCACGCTGACGGGCGTCTTCGTTGAGGGTATCGAGCAGATCGCCCTGACGAATCTCACGCTTCGTGGCCAGTCGGAGCGCCTTGCGCACAGGCTCGCCGCAGCCGTGCGCGCATCCGGCGTTGCGCACGGTCGCGCGTTCCCCCACGGAACTCACCGTGCCGAGGTCCTCACCGCGATCGGCATCTACGATGATGGCGGCGTTGACCGGTGGGAGCGCGTCACCTTCCCAGGTGAAGAACTCTTTACGGTTGCCGCGGAACGCGACTTCTATGACGGGCATCTACGTACTACCCCTCAGACGCGACTACGGATGTTTTGAGTCATTCCGCCCACTGGCCCATGCGGAGGTACTTCTGCCGGCGGCGGCGGACCAGACGCTCGGGACGGAGTTTACGTAGCTCCTCCAGGTTGCGGTTGAGCGACTCCTGGAGCGCGGTTGCGGCTGCGTCGTGATCGGAGTGAGCACCGCCCTCGGGCTCGGGAACGATCTCATCCACCACGCGCAACTCCACAAGATCGGGCGCGGTGATGCGGAGCGCCGACGCCGCGCGCTCGCGCATCTCCGCGGACTTACCGTCCTTCCAGAGGATCGCGGCGCACCCTTCGACGGTAATTACGGAGTACACGGAGTTCTCCATCATGAGCACGCGATCGGCAACGCCCAATGCAAGCGCGCCACCTGAGCCGCCTTCGCCGATGACCGTCGCGATGATCGGTACCTGAAGCTGGCTCATCTCCAGGAGATTGCGGGCGATCGCTTCGGACTGCCCCCGCTCTTCAGCGCCGAGCCCGGGATACGCACCCGGTGTATCAATAAAGGTCAGCACGGGGACGTGGAACTTCTCGGCCAACTTCATGAGTCGGAGTGCCTTGCGGTATCCCTCGGGGTGTGGCATGCCGAAGTTGCGCTTGAGATTCTCCTTGAGATCGTGGCCGCGCTGGTGTCCGATGACCATCACAGTTTCACCGTCGAGGCGTGCCCAGCCGCCGACGATAGCCGCATCATCCCGGAATGCTCGATCTCCATGCAGCTCCACAAAATCGGTGAAGATGCGCGCAACGTAGTCCAGCATGAACGGCCGCCGATCGTACCGCGCTACCAGCAATCTCTGGGTGGGGGTGAGATGCTTATATATGTCGGCGCGCAGTTCCGTGAGCTTGCGTTCGAGCGGCGCTATCTCGGCGTCGACGTCGATGTCGCGCTTGCCGGCGGTGCGCTTGATCTCGTCTATCTGACGCTCGAGCTCGGCGATCGGCTTCTCGAACTCCAGCGTCCTGGCGGCAGTGGCCATTTGGACCTCCTAGGTTCCTAAAATTACTGACACGCGCTCGTCGCCGAGCAGTCCGCGCAGCTCTTTGAGGGCTGCGCCGTCGGCCGAGAGCTTGAGTGAGCGGGAGCGCCAGCGTGCGCGGGTGCCGTTTCCGTCGCTCCAGCGCAGCTCGAGCGGGGCGGTTCCCGGGTGCGAATTGATGACATCCTGAATGTCCCGCATCACCGCTGGATCCACCCCGCCCCCCAGCGTCAGGTCGATCGCGACCGCCACCTGGCCGTTAGTCCGCTTCTCGGCCAGCTTGCTCACCGATTCGACAATGAAGGTGGGATTGTCCGACCCCTCGTCGCGTCTGGAGTAGCCGCCCTTGATGAGAGCCGGGACATCCGCGCGCACAGAATCGTTGATCACGCTCCACGCTTCCGGGAACACCAGAACCTCGGCGGAGCCGGAGAAGTCCTCGATGGTGAGCCGCGCGAACTCGGCGCCGTTCTTCTTGCTGGTCTGCCGTTTGATCGCCGTGACCACGCAGCAGAGCGCCATCGGCTCTGGCGTCCAGGCGCCCAGGTCGCTCACGTCGTGCGTGGCGAACAGCTCGCACTCGGTCCGGAATGGCTCCAGCGGGTGACCGGAAGTATAGAATCCAATGATTGCCTTCTCGTTGGCGAGCCGTTCGCTTTCGCTCCACGGCGCGATGTTCGGGAGCGTCGTCGCGTTGGCTGGTTTGGAAGTGCTGCCAAGGATGTCGCCGAATATCGAGACCTGACCAGTGGCGACATCTTCCTGCGCCAGCGACGCTTCGCGGATCGCAGTGTCCAGCGCTGCCGCAAACTGCGCACGGTGGCCGCCGAGCGAATCCAGTGCGCCAGCGTGGATCAACGCATCGAGGACGCGCTTGTTGCACGAGCGGAGATCGATGCGGTTGCACAGATCGAAAAGGGACGTGAACGGCCCCTTGGCGCGCGCGACGAGAATCGAGTCGAGCGCGTTCTTGCCGACGGTGCGCACAGCACCGAGCCCGAAGCGGATTCTGGCGTCGGCGATGACGGTGAACTTGTAGCCCGACTCATTCACGTCCGGTGGCAGCAGCTCCAGCCCGATCTCGCGCGCCTCATTGATGTACTTGACGACGC
>JBPCQO010000125.1:0-5480 GCA_050998035.1 Gemmatimonadaceae bacterium
CCGGCTGAACGGCCGTAAAGAAATTTTTACGCTGGTAGGTGCCAGAAGCGATGGAGCAGTGCCACACGGGGTGAACACCGAATTCGCGCCGACCCGAGCATCGCCCGCAGCAATATTTGGATATTATCAGACCTACCGCGCTTCCCCCGCTTCTCCGAATGGCTGAACCCGCCCAATACACCACGTTCCAGCTAGCCGCCATCCGCGACGCGTTCACGGCCGACCAACCGGTCGAGTGCCCGGTCTGCGGCGGTCGGATGACGGCGCGCGCAATTGGTGGCGGCTCCTTCGGCCTCGGCTATGCGCGCAAACGCGAGTGGCTCATCTGCACCAGCTGCCGCCGCAGCGCCATCTTCGACGTCAAGCGCGGGACGCGTAACTAGAGCTCCCTTTTCTGCGTAGATTTTCCGCCATGGATTCCACCAGCTTCGGCGCACGCATTCAGGACAGCTTCGACCAGATTATCCGCTACGTTCCGGCGCTCTTCGGCGCGCTTGTAATCCTCTTTGCCGGCTACCTGCTGGCGCGCCTGCTGGAAAAGGCGACCGAGAAGCTCCTCCGGCGGGTCCATTTCAACCGTATTCTCGAACGCGGCGGCGTTCTCCACGCGGTCGAGCGCTCCGGCTCGCACATGAACCCCACGCGCGTCGCGGCCAGCGTCATCTTCTGGTTCGTGATGTTTGCGGTGCTCATGGTCGCGGCCAATGCCCTGGGCCTCACTTCCCTGGGCGATATGTTCGGCGAGCTGGTGAGCTATATCCCCAGCCTCATCGCCGCGATCGTCATCATCATCGTCGGCATCGTACTAGGAGACTTCGTCGGCGGCCTCATCAAGGCGTCCGCCGGCGCAATCCATGGTGGCCCGACGCTGTCGCGCATGGGCAAGGCCGGCGTCATACTGATCGCCGTCTTCATGGCGCTGCAGGAGCTGGGCGTGGCGACCGACATCGTCACCCTGGCGTTCGCAATCCTCTTCGGCGCCATAGCGCTCGCTGCTTCCCTCGCCTTCGGACTCGGCAATCGCGACCTCGCCGGCGAGGTCACCCGCGGCTGGTACGAGCGCTACAAGGCCGAGCGCGAGACCATCGATCGCGAGAATGCAGCGATGGACGCTGCCGAGCGGACAGATGAGTTCGAGGCGCCACCATCGCCCTCGTAAGGGCGTTGTGATAGCCGTCAAGAAGCCCCCTTTCGCGCAGTCGGCGCAGGTCGGTTGGCAGGGCGCGCGATAGGCGCCGTAAGTCGTTGTAAATCAACCACTTAGCGCGCAAAAAAACCGTTGCGTCTGGGCTTCCGCAGCGGTATATTCCAGGGTTCCCCAAATTGCACCATTAAACGAGGCATACGCCGCTCTCATGCGTCTGCCTCCAGTGCCGTATTAGCCTACCATGACTGCTCCCAATAACCGCGAGCGCATTCTCCCGCGGCTGATCCACGAAGAGGTTCAGGAATCGTTCATCAACTACTCGATGAGCGTCATTGTCTCGCGCGCGCTGCCGGATGTGCGCGATGGACTCAAGCCTGTTCACCGGCGCGTTCTGTACGCGATGAACGAGCTCGGGCTTGTCCCTGGACGGCCGTACAAAAAGTCGGCTACGGTCGTTGGCGACGTGCTCGGCAAGTACCATCCGCACGGCGATAGCTCCGTGTACGATGCCCTCGTGCGCATGGTGCAGGATTTCTCGCTGCGCTACCCGCTGGTTGATGGCCAGGGAAACTTTGGATCCGTGGATGGTGATAACGCTGCCGCGTACCGGTACACCGAGGCGCGCCTCACCCGCATCGCCACGGAGATGTTGGCCGATATCGACAAGAACACCGTCGATTATCAGCCCAACTTCGACGACCGGCTGCTGGAGCCGCGGGTGCTGCCGTCGGCGATTCCCAACCTGCTGGTCAACGGCTCGTCTGGAATCGCCGTCGGTATGGCGACCAACATCCCGCCGCATAATCTGCGCGAGGTGGTCGGCGCACTCATCGCGATGATCGAGAATCCGAACATTGAGCCGGCGGCCATCAGGAAGTACATCAAGGGGCCGGACTTCCCCACGGGCGGCTACATCTATGGTACCGCCGGCATCACCGACTACCAGGAGACTGGCCGCGGTCGCATCATCATGCGCGCACGTGCGGTGATCGAGGAGCGCGAGTCGTCCAACAAGTCGCAGATCGTCGTCACTGAGCTGCCGTATCAGGTGAACAAGTCCAGGCTCATTGTGGATATGGCCAACCTGGTGAAGGAAGGGAAGCTGGAGGGGATCTCCGCGCTGCGTGATGAGTCCGACAAGGACGGCATGCGCATCGTGATCGAGCTCAAGCGCGACTCCATCCCGCGCGTGGTGCTCAATCAGCTGTTCAAGCACACCGCCATGCAGTCCACCTTTGGTGTCATCATGCTGGCGCTGGTGCCCGATCCGGGAACGGGCCAGTTGGTCCCCAAGGTGCTGCCACTCAGGGACACCCTCCAGCACTACATCGAGCACCGGCACACTGTCGTCACTCGGCGCACGCAGTTCGAGCTGGACAAGGCGCTGGAGCGCGAGCACATCCTCGAAGGGCTCAAGATCGCCGTCGACAACATCGACGCGGTGATCAAGCTCATCCGGGCGGCCAAGGACTCACCGACCGCCAGTGGACAGCTTCAGGTCCGCTTCAAGCTGAGCGAGCGGCAGGCGGAGGCGATCCTGAACATGCGCCTGGCCAAGCTCACCGGTCTCGAAATTGAGAAGCTGGAAGCCGAGCTCAAGGATCTGCGCGCCTTCATCAAGGAGATGCGCTCCATCCTGGCCTCGCGTCCGCGCCGCATGCAGATCGTCCGCGAGGAGCTAGAAAAGGTCGTTTCCACATTTGGCGACGAGCGCCGCTCCGAGATCACCGGCGACCAGGGCGAGTTCACCATCGAGGATCTGATCGCCGAGGAAGACATGGTGATCACCATCTCGCACACCGGCTACATCAAGCGGACATCCACGTCGACGTACCGTAAACAGCGGCGCGGTGGTCGCGGGTTGAGTGCCCAGGGGCTCAAGGATGAGGACTTCATCGAACACCTGTTCATTGGCTCCACCCACGATTACATCCTCTGCTTCACGGATGATGGGCGTTGCTTCTGGCTCAAGGTGCACGAGATCCCGCAGGCGGGTCGCGCGGCCAAGGGGAAGCCGATCGTTAATCTGATCAACGTGCTGCCCGATACTCAGATTCGAGCAGTCGTGCCTGTGCGTGAGTTCGGCGATAGTCAATCGCTATTTTTCTGCACGCGCCGCGGTACGGTCAAGAAGACAGCCCTGTCCCAGTACGGTAACCCTCGTGCGAACGGGATCAAGGCAATAAAGATTGAGAGTGGCGACAAGCTGATCGACGTGCAGGTTACCAGTGGTACCAACGACATCGTGCTCACAACCAAGCACGGACTGTCGGTACGGTTCCACGAGCAGGACGTTCGCGAGATGGGTCGGGATACCACTGGTGTGAAGGGAATCCAGCTTCGCCCGGACGATGCCGTGGTTGGAATGGTCGTTATCAAGCGCGACGCGACACTTCTGGTCGTTACGGAAAAGGGACTCGGCAAATGCTCCAACATTGCTGACTACCGTGTTCAGAAGCGGGGCGGAAAGGGAATCATCACGGTCAACCGGACGGATAAGACGGGTGACGTGGTGACGCTGATGGAAGTCCTGCCTGAAGACGAGATTATGGTGATCACCAAGCAGGGCGTGATTATCCGTTCATCGGTGTCACAGGTACGAGTGACCGGCCGTATCGCGCAGGGTGTGAAGCTCGTCAATCTGGACGAAGGTGATCTTGTGACAGCAGTCGCGCGTGTCATTCCCGAAGACGACGTCGAAGATGGTGTTGACGACGGTGTTGAAGGGGATGAGGGCGTTGACACGGAGACGTTGGAAGCGCTTGCGGACGAAGAGTGACAAGGACCTAACGAATGATGGACCCCTCATGAGCGATACTGCGGGAAATCAGGACTCTGAGCGATCGCACGGCGAGCAATCGCACGGCGACGCTCTGGTTCCCCAGAGCGTTCATGAGGGCGTTCATGAGGGGCGCGGAGAGAGCGTGTTGGCCGATGCAAATGTGGCTGACTCCGCGAATTCTCCAGCTCCGGCGAGCGGGTCGGCTGAAGATCAGCTAGAGGTACTGCGCAAGGCGCTGCGCAAGGCTGAGACGGAGCTGCAGCGCACTCGTCAGGATGCAGAAAACAAGCGGCACCTCGTCGACATAATGCACGAGGTGATGGGGAACCTCTCCACCGAAGAGATCTTCCACATGGTCGCGCGTCGGCTCGCGCGCGCGCTGCACCTGTCGCATTCGTCGGTCATCCTGGCCAAGCCGGGCGATGCGCGCGGTACCGTCGCTACAGCATTCGAGCAGCCCAATCTCGCCAATCTTGAGATCGAGCTTGACCGGTATCCTGAAGTTTCAGCCGCGCTGGAGCAGAAGCGTGCGGTGCTGATCCAGGATCTGCAGACGAGCCCCTGGTATGCACGCCTGCGTGAGCAGTGGGCCCGCGATGGCACGCGCATGAACGTGCGCTCGGTGATCGCGATCCCTTTTGCTTTCGAGAAGACGCGTACCGGGGTGTTCCTGCTCCGGCGCACTATCGATCAGGAAGCGCTCACCGCGAGCGACGTCGAGTTCGCGGACACGGTGATCAAGAGTGCCGTGAACGCGATCGAGCAGGCGCACACCATCGAGCAAACCAGGGCCGACAATGCCCGGCTCGAAGCGCTCGCGCACACCGATCCGCTCACGCACCTGCTCAACCGCCGTGCGCTCACCATCAGGCTGGTGGCGGAGCTGGAGCGCGTGCGCCGGTATAACTCTCCGCTTACGATGCTGATGATCGATCTGGATCACTTCAAGCTCGTCAACGACACGTTCGGACACCTTGTAGGCGACGAGGTGCTGCGCGGAATCGCGATGATCCTGCAGCGCTCCGTGCGCAGCGTGGACATGGTTGCCCGCTACGGCGGCGAGGAGTTTGTGATCGTGCTCCCCGAAACGGGTGAGACCGGCGCGTTGGCGTTCGCCGAGCGCATTCGCCAGCGTGTGGAACAGCACAGCTTCGAGGCACGGCGCGCCGCATCAGTCAAGGTATCGGTCTCGGTCGGAGTCTCGTCCTTTCCCGCACCGCACGTAGAAAGCGCTGAGGACCTCTTTGCGCGCGCCGACGCCGCGCTGTATCGCGCGAAGGAGCGCGGACGGAACCAGGTCTGCTCGTAGGGAGTCTGCGTTAGTCTTACTCGCCGGCTGGCCGGTTCTTTGCGGGCGTCATATCCACTATGAGTCCCGTTTTTTTGTTGGTAGCGCTGCTTGCCGCGACGTTAAGAATCGCTCCAGCGGCTCCGGAGCCGCGCCTCAGAGTAGCGGATCGGCTTGTGGCGGAGGTGTTCGCCCCAATGCCCGATGCGCGCTTCATGCTCGTCGGGCCGGATGGCGCCGCATATGTCAGCCAGTTCGCGGCC
>JBPCQO010000121.1:0-10040 GCA_050998035.1 Gemmatimonadaceae bacterium
GCCGTTCCATCTGCTCCGTCTTGTTGCTATGCGGGTTGCGGCCTGCGCGATTGCCCTGGAGGCATGTCGGGACGGCGCGCCTTACGCGGTGCAGGCTCTGGAGACATCGGGCCAATGGGTATCGCGTTCAATATGGAGACGCCCGGCGGACATAGCAATGCGGCTTGCACCTTGAACGTCAGCTCCCCGCGCCCTCCCCACCTCCGACTCGCTTGTAGCACCAGGAATGGGCTTCCGCCAGTGCGCGCTAAGTCTGATGAGGGATGTGCCAACCGAGCCCAATACATAGTCACGGTTGCGCGGGTTCGGCATTCCTAGCTCAATGCCACGAGCGGCCGCAGCGGTTTTGTTCATCGCCACTCCCACAACTCGCTCGCCCGGCTGAAGAGCAACTACAGATGGACCTACCGTTGCGTTGTCTTGCGCGAGATCAATGATCCCCATGCCGGCATGCACAGAGACGGGGATATGCCCAAGTCAGCGCGCGCCCCTGACGTCCGCCTGATGCGCGGAAGGCCGGGTCGCAGCCGCACTAGCTATCCCCACCGTGATCGTATTCACTCCAGTTGTAGTTCCCTTGCGGCGTGTTTGTTCGGCGGCCGGCGCGGTCCGCCGCTATGCATTTGGGGGGAAAAGTGGCCGCATGCAGTGCCCGTTTCGGTGTCAGTATGGCCCGGCAAAGTACGTCTTCCATGCCTGACTTCTCCTTCACGCTGGTCGCGTCACGCCCGTGGAACCGTTGATTTCCGTGACGCCCATGTCGACCGACTCCGCCTACGGATCAGAAGATTGGGGATTCGGCTTCCTCCGGGCGCACTGAGCTAAACGCAAGCCTCGCAACTACATACCGTTGCGAGGCTTTTTGTTATCGGGCGATCCCGAACTTCCTACCCACCGTAACATCAGCCAAATCGACGCTGTCGCTCAGGACCTCGGATCGTCACGTATGATATCCTTGGCGTGGACGCCCTTGTAGCGACTCACGCTCGACCGCTCGCGATCGAGCTCCGGAATGTGCCGCTCCTCATAGCCGCGGCGCTGAAAGAACGCACCGCTGTTGCTCACCGCGAAGAGCGTGGTGAGGTCGCGCTTCCGTGCAAGCTGCTCGAGCGCTGCCACCAGCCCGACACCCACGCCCATCCCCTGGGCCTCTGGTGCAACTGCGAGCGAGCGGACCTCCGCAAGGCTTGGTGCGTACTCGTCCAGGTGCACACACCCAACGATCCGCCCTCCGTGCTCAGCAATAACAAAGTGATCAGCATGCAGTTGCACGAAGCTCTGCGAGCGCGGCAGTAGCTCGCCGCTGCTGACGTTGAGTTCAATGAGCTCCACGATTGCGGCGGCGTCTGCCGGTGTAGCACCGCGGATCGTGAACGGTCGGGATGGTCCGGCTTTTGGCATGTTGCACGAATCTAGCGCGGCGGCGGGCGCCGCGGCCGTTCGCCTTACGTGAGCCGCTGCGAAGCGGATGGGTTGCTGTAAACCACATTGAGCCCGTCCCTCGCGGATGGCCTGTTCTCACTCAGGCGACTGAATGCGGTGGAGAGACCGATACTTCCTGCTGAGGTGACACAATGCGCTATCGCGTTCTGCTCAGTGTGACGATCTACGCTTTGGGCGCTGGCTCACTCACGTGGATACTCGGCGGTGTCTTCAAACGCCGGCGGCCGAAGCTCAGCATTCCTATACGACACCTGCGAGCAGCCCGCGCCTGGTATGCGTCTCGCAGGAATCAGGATATGCTCGACACCGAGGTACGTGCGAAATACGGAACTCCCGCTGTCGACGGGCCTACCCCCGCCGTCACGCCGAGGCGAATCGCGTAAGCGCCGCGTATTCGCCTTGAACGGAACTGACCGGAACTACCCCTCAGCAGCGGTCCGCCTCAGGGTTGATCTACCTGGCGTTCCGGATTGCTCCGGAGCCAAGCGGACAGTCATTGATGGACCGTTCACCGAGGCGAAAGAGCTGATTGCCGGCTTCTGGCTGATTCAGGTGAAGTCGAAGGAGGAGGCGATCGAAGCGTCCGCGGCGACCTGCTGGCAAAGCTCAGCAGATTTGAAGAAGCACACGCAGAGTTCACGCGTGCTGCATCGCTCACGCGCAACGGCCGTGAGCGCGATCTGCTCATCTCGTCACACGTGCGGAAGCATCCGCACGTCTCGCCGCTGCTCCCGATCGCGCAGCACGGCCAACGGCCAACCCCTAGGGGTCGCCCCGCGGTGGCCTGGATCTTCCCTTCCTCCCCAGCAACCCAAGGAGGAGGAAAACATGAGCGGTATCTTCGATCTTGTCACACAGGCCCTCGGCCAGGGCTCGGTGAGCCAGCTGAGCGATCAGCTCGGTACCGACCACGGCACCACTCAGAGCGCCGTCAGCGCCGCGCTGCCGATGCTTTTCGGCGCGATGGCTAACCACGCGCAGACGGACACCGGATCACAGCAGATTCACAACGCGGTGACCAGTACGGCGATCCCGCCGTCAGCACCGGAGCCCGCCGCCCAACCCGCAGCGTCGGACAGCGGACTTCTCTCCAAAATTCTGGGGGCGCAGCAGAGCGAGGTCCAGAACGGTGTCGCTCAAGCGTCGGGGCTGGACTTGCATCAGGCTGGCAAGGTCCTCATGTATCTCGCGCCTATCGTTATCGGTGTGCTCGCACGTAAGCACCAGGAGCAACCGCAGGCACAACCTGCTCAGCAGACCAGTGGTAGCTCCGGCGGCCTTGCCGGCATGCTAAGAGAGGCGATGCAGAGCGCTCAGGCGCAGTCGGGGTCCTCCGGCGGTCTGGGCGGGATACTTGGCAGTCTACTGGGCTGACCTGCCGGAGAGCGTGGGTCGGCGATCAGACGCGTACTGCCTCGCCGCCGGCCCACGTGGCCACGCACCGACGATCACCGTACCAGTACGGGATCTCGCGTACATCGCCGCAATCCCACAACGCCAGATCCGCCGCGAATCCAGGGGAGATCTGCCCTGTTTCGTGCGCGATGGCGAGTGCCGCGGCACCGTTGGCGGTCGTCGCCGTGATCACCTCCGCAACGCTCATGCACAACTGGCTCACACCAATCGTCATGACGAGCGGAAGATTGACCGTGGGCGACGTCCCTGGATTGAAGTCTGTCGCAAGCGCCACTGCCGCGCCACTCGCGATCAGCTCTCGAGCGGGAGCCTGCTTGGTTCGGCCCAGGAAGAACATCGTCCCTGGTAGCAGCGTCGCTACTGTATCCGCTCGTGCAAGTGCACGAATCCCGGCGGCCGACACCGCCGCCAGATGATCGGCGGACGTCGCGCCAAGTGACACGGCCAACTCAGCACCGCCGCACGGCTCCAGCTCATCGGCATGGAGTTTGGTGGCAAGACCGGCGGCGGCGGCAGCTTGGAGGATCGTCCGCGTTTCGTTGATCGTGAAGACGCCAGGTTCGCAGAACACATCCGCAAAGCGCGCGAGGCCGCCGGAAACAACGCGCGGTAGCATCTCGTTGATCAGAAGCTCGACATATGCTGCGCGGCCACCAGCCCGCTCCCGATACTCCAGCGGAATCTCGTGCGCGCCGAGCCAGGTCGGGACCAGCCGGAGATTCGTCTCACGCTGGAGCCGCGCAATCACGCGCAATGACTTGAGCTCGTCCTCGACTGAGAGTCCGTAGCCCGACTTGATCTCGATCGTGGTGGTGCCGTATGACGCGATCCGCGCCAACCGCTCGCGCGTGAGGGAGACCAGCTCGTCCGCCGATCGCGCGCGCAGATCGCGCACTGACGAGTGGATCCCGCCACCTCGTTGCGCAATCTCCATGTAGCTGGAGCCCGCCGATCTCATCTCCTGCTCCTCGTATCGCGCGCGGCCGAACACCGCGTGCGTGTGCGAATCAATAAGCCCTGGCGTGAGTACGCGGCCAGTACAGTCTATCCGCTCGCTACGCGGGAAGGCCGCTGCGAGTTCCGTCTCAGTCCCGATCGCGGCGAACTTACCATCGTGCACGGCGACGCACGCGTCCCTCCTGATTCCGATGACACTCATCTCAGCGCCGCGACGCGCTCGCGATGGCCCCGCACAAGTGATCACCTGGCTCGCGTTGACGAACAGCTTGCCAACGTCGGTGGACGTCACCGCCCCAGTCATTTGTCTGCCCTCACTCGCCTGCCCTCGCCCTCTGATCGCTCAGCGCGGCGTATTGATCGGGGCGTCGATCGGGATATTGATCCCGTGACGCTTCGCCGCGTCGCGCGCGGTATCGTAACCCGCGTCGGCGTGGCGCAGCACGCCTGTGGCCGGATCGTTGGTCAGCACGCGCTCGATTCGGTCGCGCATCTCCGGCGTTCCGTCTGCCACTACCACCTGTCCCGCATGCAGCGAGTTACCTATTCCAACCCCGCCACCATGATGGAACGAAACCCAACTCGCGCCACTCGCGGTGTTCACCAGCGCATTGAGAATTGGCCAGTCGGCCACTGCGTCGGACCCGTCCAGCATCGCTTCCGTCTCACGAAATGGCGAGGCCACGCTCCCCGTGTCCAGATGGTCGCGTCCGATCGCTATGGGTGCGCTTATCTCGCCGCTCGCAACCAGATCGTTGAGCGCAACGCCAAACTTGGCGCGCTCGCCCTGGCCAAGCCAGCAGATGCGCGCCGGCAATCCCTGAAAGTGGATCCGCTCCTGGGCAAGCGTGATCCAGCGCTTGAGGTGCTCGTCGTCCGGGAAGAGATCCAGCACCAGTCGATCGGTGCGAGCGATGTCGGCGGAATCACCGGAGAGCGCCACCCAACGGAAGGGCCCCTTTCCCTCGCAAAAGAGCGGACGAATGTACTCGGGAACAAAACCTGGGAAACCGAATGCGTCGCTGAGTCCCGCGTCGTATGCCACCGTGCGGATATTGTTGCCATAATCGAACGTCACCGCGCCCTGACGCTGCAACTCCAGCATCGCACTCACGTGCGCGACGGCA
The DNA here is from genome assembly GCA_050998035.1 of Gemmatimonadaceae bacterium. Classification (GTDB taxonomy): domain Bacteria; phylum Gemmatimonadota; class Gemmatimonadetes; order Gemmatimonadales; family Gemmatimonadaceae; genus Fen-1247. The sequence continues at coordinate 4,944 of JBPCQO010000121.1, forward strand.
CTCGCGGTGGAGCGGCGTACGTATTCCTCTGGATCTCGCACGCGCAGCTCGTCCGCCTCCGCCAACGTCAGCCCGGCCGGAATGTATCCGTTGAGCATGTCGTGCGCGCTGGTCTGATCCGTCAACACGTCCGGCACAATCCCGCGTCGCGCGAGCTCCGGTAAAACATCCGCCGCATTCGCAACCAGTCCCACGGACAGCGGCTGCTTGTTCGCGCGCGCATCGTTGAGCCAGCGAAGTGCCTCGTCCTGGTTGTGTGCCTTCCTGTCGCAGTATCCGGTCTCGATCCGCTTATCAATTCGAGATTCGTCCACTTCTATTCCGAGGAGTGTCGCACCGTTCATCGTTGCGGCGAGCGGCTGCGCACCGCCCATTCCACCAAGCCCGGCAGTGACGATCAGCTTCCCGGCAAGCGTGCCGGCGAAGTGCTTGCGAGCGACCGCGCCGAAGGTCTCGTAGGTTCCCTGCACTATTCCCTGCGAGCCGATGTAGATCCAGGAGCCGGCCGTCATCTGGCCGTACATCATCAGGCCCTGGCACTCCAACTCTCGAAATTTCTCCCACGTGGCCCAACGCCCCACGAGATTGCTGTTCGCGATGAGGACGCGAGGCGCGTAACGGTGCGTCCGCAGTACTCCCACCGGCTTGCCGCTCTGGACCAGCAGCGTCTCGTCATCCTCCAGCTCGCGTAGCTCGCGCACTATTGCGTCGAACGATCGCCAATCCCGCGCAGCTCTCCCGGTTCCACCGTACACCACAAGATCGTCCGGTCGCTCGGCTACCTCGGGATCGAGATTGTTCATCAACATCCGGAGCGCAGCTTCCTGCTGCCACCCCTTGCACGATATCTCGCTCCCACGCGGGGCGCGAACAGGGCGTGCGCCCATCATGAGGCCACCTCCACATCACGATCCATATCGAAACAGTCGTCGAAACGGCTCATTGCGATCTGCTCTGTGATCGCCTCGATGTCACCACTCAGCACGCGGTCACGCTCCAGCCTCGGAACCACGCTACGCACTACACCGTGCGCACGCACCACGCCCACACCTGGTTTTAGGGGAGCACGGAAATCAATGCCCTGCGCACCGCACATCAATTCGATGGCGAGCACGTAACGCACGTTCTGCACGATACGTCTAGCCTTCCACGCCGCACCCATCGCCATCGGAACCACATCCTCCTTGCTGCCATCGGTAGGTATGGTGTCAACGCTCGAAGGATGCGACAGCACCTTGCACTCACTGGTGATCGATGCCGCTGTGACCTGCGCCATCATGAATCCGGAATTGGTGCCGGCATCCGGCGAAAGGAACGCCGGTAGCCCCTCGTTCATGTCCGGATGCAACAGCCGGTCGGTGCGCCGCTCACTCATGACCGCGATGTTGGTCACCGCGATCGCCATGAAGTCGAGGGCCATCGCTACCGCCTGCCCATGGAAATTGCCACCGCTCAACATCTCCCCGTCCGCAAACACGAGCGGGTTGTCCGTGGCCGCGTTCAGCTCACGACCCACCATGCCTTCGATCCAATCCAGTGCATCCAGCACCGGTCCGTACACCTGCGGTACACACCGGAGCCCGTATGCGTCCTGCACTCGTCTGTCATCAACCCGGTGGGACTCGCGGATCTCGCTCCCCCTGAGTAGCTCGCGCAGCAATCGTGCGGATTCAATCTGCCCGATCTGACCGCGAGCCGCCTGAATCCGTGCGTCGAATGGCACGGGCGTCCCCTTCAGTGCCTCCAACGACATCGCGGCCGCGGCATGTGCCGCACGCCACAGCACCCGCGCATCGTGCAGCAGCAGCGCCGCGATCGCCGTGTGCGCCTGGGTTCCATTGATCAGAGTTATCCCCTCCTTGGGGCCGAGCACAACGGGCTGTAGACCATTCTGCCGCAGCATCTCCGCCGCGGGACCTATACGGTCCGCCTGATGCAGCAAACCCTCACCGATCAGGGACAGCGCAAGGTGCGCCAGAGGTGCAAGATCTCCACTGGCACCGACGCTCCCCTGCTCCGGCACGGGCGGATACAGTCCCGCGTTGAGCATGGAAATCAGGAGCTGCACCAACTCCGGCCTCGCTCCCGAAAATCCTTTCGCGATGACGTTGGCGCGCAACAACATCATCGCGCGAACCTCTGGCTCGCTCAACAGTGGCCCCAAGCCAGCCGCGTGTGAACGAATCAGATTCACCTGCAGTTCCGCCAGCCTGTGCGGCGGAATCGCGATGTCGGACAACTTGCCAAAGCCGGTGGTCACGCCATACACCACTTCGTTCCGCTCGACGATCTCCGACACCACGGTATTGGAGGACCGCATCCGTGCAACCGCAGAATCGGCTAACTGAACACGCGCGCCACCTCGCGCGACGGCGACCACAGTGGCAATGGTCAGGGAGTCGCCGTCAATCTCGATCGTCCCAGCCACGCCGCTCACTCGGCGTTCGTCCGCATCGCGACTCCAGTCAGAAAGTTGAGCATCCCATGCACCGCCGCACGCACTGTCGCGCGGCGCGGGTCCTGCGAGGCGTCAACCTCGACGAAATCGACGGCATGCACTCTCGGATCCTGACCCAGCAACAGCAACGCGTCAAACAGTTGCCATGTCGTCATGCCGCCCGGTACCATTGCGGGAACGCCCGGTGCAAACGCCTGATCCAGCACGTCCATGTCGACGGTGACGTACACCGAATCGGTGCCGGTGCCAGCCGCGTCAAGCGCCCGACGCACAATGACCTCGATCGGCGTCCGCGCTACCTCATTCGCGGTGATCTGCGTGATGCCGGCCGCGCGCGCGAACTCCCGGTACGGTCGCGCGTTAGCGAACGCGTGCAGCCCCACCTGTGCAATGTGCTGCCCATCGACGGTCCCCGCCTCAACGAGTTGCCGGATCGGCGTGCCATTGCTGGGCCCCCCGTCCTCCAGATTGCGCAGATCCATATGCGCATCGAGCTGCACCAGCCCCACCATTCCGCCTCCCTTAACGCTGGCGCGAAACGCCTCGACCGACGGCGCCGTTATCGAGTGATCGCCACCCATGATCACCGGGAGCGATGTTGGCGCCATTTCACGCACCACCGCTATAGCATCACGTATATTGGAACGGCAGCGCGCAAGATCGGTGACGTGAACGCGCGCATCTCCCGCATCACATGCCGTCAGCACATCCGCGAGATCGATGTCGTGGTCGATGTTGTACGTAGTTACCGATGACAGCATGTCGCGCATCGCCAGAGGCGTCTGCGACGCGCCGGAATGCGATATCGAGCTCTTGGAGAGCGGCGCCCCCACAAGCATCACGTCAGGCTGCTCGAGTCCATCCCACGGCCGTATCCAGGACGCAGCCTTGGTGTCGAGATGATCGCGAAATGCTGGCGATCCCGCTGGATTTAGCGCAGCCAGGTGCGGCGAGCGCGTTGTCATGGCTTGGCCAGTTCCGAGTGCAATACCAGCAGCGCGACCGAGAAGTAGATGATGAGCCCCGTCACGTCCACCAGCGTTGCGACGAACGGAGCGGACGCGCTTGCTGGATCGAAGCCGAGGCGCTTGAGCAGGAATGGTAGCATCGATCCGGCCATCGATCCGAAGGTGACCACGCCCACGAGCGACAACCCGATCGTGATGGCGATGAGACCCACATGCGGCCCATACTGGAACCAGCCGAAGTGCTGCCAGAGTAAAATGCGGATCACTCCTATGGTTCCCAGCACAACTCCAAGCGTGAGCCCTGTCGGCAGTTCACGCAGCGCCACCTTCCACCAGTCCCTGAGTGATATCTCGCGTAGTGCGAGTGCACGGATGATGAGCGAGGTGGCCTGCGACCCGGAGTTTCCACCGGATGAGATGATGAGCGGAATGAAGAGTGACAGCACGACGAGTCGCGCGATTTCACCTTCGAAATATCCCATCGCCGTGGCCGTCAGCATCTCCCCCAGAAAGAGCGCGGAAAGCCATCCGGCGCGCTTCTTCACCATTCCGAGAAACGACACCCTGAGATACGGCTTATCCAGCGCCTCCAAACCTCCGAACTTCTGCACATCTTCCGTCGTCTCCCGAACCATCGCATCGATCACGTCGTCCACGGTCGCGATTCCGATGAGCCGGCCGGCATCGTCCACCACCGGAAGCGCTAACAGATCATACTTGGAGATCGTGCGAGCCACCTCGTCCTGATCCGTTCTCGCGTTCGCAGCAACGGGGGGACGCGGGTCGCCCACGTTCATGATAGACTCGGCGGCATCCTGCAGAATCAGATCCTGCAGGGCAATCGACCGGACCAGCTTTCCCGTGATAGCATCGGTGACGTAGACCGCGTACACGATCTGCCTGGTATCGGCAAAGCTCCTGACTCGCTCCAGGGCCGCACCGACAGTCGCGTCCGCCGGGACCGACACCAGCTCCGTGGTCATGATCCCGCCCGCCGTGTGAGGCTTGTAACTCAGCAACGTCTGCAGAGCGCCGCGCGCGGGCTCATCAATGGTCGAGAGGACCTTCTTCCGCTTATTTGCGGGGAGCTCACGGAGTAGCTCCACCCGCCTGTCCGGTGACATGGAGCTGATCAACGCACCGGCGATTGTCCGGTCCATGCGCTGCACAATTGCCTGCCGGTGCTCCAACTGCGGCTGATTGAGCACATCGACAGCCAGGTCGAACGGGAGATTCGCGAGCACCCTGGCCGCTCCGTCTGGAGCCATCTGATTCAGGTTCTCCGCGATGTCGGCGCCGCGCAATGGAGCAACCGTCTCCGCCAGCTCCGCCGGATCGGCGGATATCAGATACAGCAGCTCTGGAGTAACGCTCTGCACGGGTGGCGGGGCCAGCTCTGGCATAGCAATTCGGGTCGCAGGAAGGCGTACGGGCCAGCGGTAATATGCTACCTCACCCGACGAATTTGCGCTCGAACAATGAAAAGGTGCGGGGTGGCGCGCCGAGGCCCATGGCGATTAGGTTACAAGGCTGTACTGAGGATGAATCGGGGTGTAGCGTAGCCCGGTAGCGCGCTTGCTTCGGGAGCAAGAGGTCGCCGGTTCAAATCCGGCCACCCCGACTTATAAACGAAAACCCTGCGACGACTTATGTTGCGGGGTTTTTGTCTTT
>JBPCQO010000204.1:0-7377 GCA_050998035.1 Gemmatimonadaceae bacterium
CAATGATCTCAGCGATCTCATCGACTTCGAACCCGCCGAACACGCGCAGCTCGACGACGCGCGCCTGGCGCTCATCCAGCTCGGCGAGCCTGTCGAGTAGATCGTTGAGGGCGAGCACATCCAGCGCGTCGCCGGCTTCGCTGGACGCGACTGAGACGAGCGTCGTGCGCACGCCTGCGTCACGTTTGGCGGCACCGCGTTCACGGGCATAGTCAACGAGCACGCGGCGCATGGTTCGGGCAGCGGCGCCGAGGAAGTACGCGCGGCTGGGCCATTCGGTGGTATCGTGCGCGGCGAGTCGCAGGAAGGCTTCGTGTACGATCGCCGTAGTGTCGAGCGTGTGCTCGTCGCGATCATTGCGACGTATTCTGTGGGCGATAGCGCGCAGCTCGTCGTACAGCAACGCCGACAGTTGTTCGGTGCTTGCATGGGTGCTTGCGTGAATACTTGCAGCGGCTGACGTATTTTCGCTCGCGGCATCGACTGGTGCGGTCGAAGCCGTGTGGCGGGAGTGGCTGACGTTGTCGGGCGGCACGACGCTCCAAGCGCAGTGAGGCATGGAAACAGTTGGTCTTCCACGCGAATATACCAGCGCCGGCTGGAGCCGTCGAGCGAGGCGGAGGGTACGGTGAGCCTGAGCGTCGCTGCATCTGTACACGAATGTGCCAAAGGCGCTCGCCTGGGTGTGCGTCAATTGATGAGCCTCCTTCTGTGAAGAGCGCACCTGCCAGCCAGTGTCTCCGCTACGTTCCTAGACACTGACTGGCCCGACCCCCGGCCGGCGTGTGACTAGGCTCCGTTCCTGCGCCTGCGGATAATGGGAACGAGACCGACGAGCCCGGTACCGAGGAGCGCCATGGACGAGGGTTCAGGGGTGGTCGTGACACTCGCGCCCGCGACATTCACACCGATGAAGGCATCCCCTGAACCGAAAGGGCTCTGAACTGTCTTAACGTTAAAGCTGTAAGCACCCGGGTCGAAGGCGAACGTAGCTCTGCTCTCATTGGGATCAGCCAGACAAATCGCGAAGTTGCTGCCGCAGTTACTTCCAAGAGTTGGTGTTGAGGTTGTACCCACTAGCGTCGTGCCGCTGAAGAGCTGGAATTGGTCGCCGGACTTGAAGCCGTCTAGCACGGTGAGAAAGAAGGACTTCGTTGATGTGAACGTGAATGGTCCGGGCGTCGCCATCGAACCCACGCCTGTGAACGAGAACGTGAATGGCACGCTGTCCTTGAGCGCCGTCTGAGCCCATACGGAGCTTGGCGAGAGGGCCACCACAACCAGCGCGGCGGTGCAGAGCTTTCTAACCGGTGTAAACATGCTTCCTCCTTGAGTCAGCATTCTGTGAATGCGACGTTGTGAATGAGCCGAGCTAAAATGCGCTATTGGTAGTGGCGGAAAATCGCGGAGCAACGGGTCATTGACTGCGAGTATGAGGTGAAAGAAAAGAGCCCACCCATGTACGTGGGCTCTATCCCGGTCGAATCTGGTGTCGAGCTATGCGCTACGACGGCTACGGCGCAACATAGGGACGAGACCGACGAGCCCGGTACCGAGGAGCGCCATGGAGCTCGGCTCCGGCACGGTGGAGGTTCCCGGAGTGCCCGGGGCTGCGTTTACCGTTACTTCGGCCAGCTGCAGATAATCCGTGTGATCGAACTGGATCTTCACATACCGGCCCTGTGTACCTGCCGGTGCCGTGAACAACATTTCGTTGAAGGGAGTGCCGGAAAAGAACTGACTCCATACTGTTGGTGCCGTGAAGCTACCGACGTTCGGCGTGCCGGCGGCGAGCACCGACACAAAGAAGTTGTTCAGGCGAGATCCGAAACCGTCCGTCCGGTTGAATACATCGATGCTGCCTATGCTGGACGTGCTCCCCAAATCGACGTACCAGTATGCATTCTGGTCGGCGTTGGTGTGCGTGATCGAGTTGTGATAGAAATCGCCGTCGGTGTTACCGTCGACCGCCTTGGCTGCCATGTGATTGACGTCGTAGTCCGACGACTGAAAGGCCGGCTTGTTGAGCGATATCTGTGCGCTCGCGGCAAGGGGGAGCATTGTGATCGCACAGGCCATGGCGTAGCGTTGCAGAAGTTTCATGGTATAGCTCGATATAAGAGGTTGATAGAAGTGGCGGAAAAGGAACGCGCGAAGGGTCATTCGTGTTTCGAGTCGTTGCTGGCCCGTGGGCTGTTCGCTTCCAGCACGGGGCGGGTGCGCGATCCAGTGTGAAGGGGTCGTCCAGATGCGCTCAACGAACCGGTCGCCGTCGGCAACCCTGACGCCTGATCGCGCCCGGCACAACCGTCGTGCATGTGCGTCCGTGAGCTAATCCGTCAATCAATACAGAAGGGCCGTCCTTTCGGACGGCCCTTCGCGCGTTCAAATTTTCGAAAGGATTACTTCTTGACCTTCCTGCGCAACATTGGCACAAGGCCAACCAATCCAGTACCGAGGAGCGCCAGTGAGGACGGCTCGGGGACTGTGGAAGGGCCGATAGGTACGGTTGGCACACCCCCTGCCCCTGCGTCAAAGTCGACGGCGAGCGCCGAATCAAAGTTTTGATCTACGAGATTGTTCACTCCTACCTGCAGTTGATACGTGCCAGCGTCCGGGAATAGAAACGAGGCGAACACCCAGCCAGTGTTACCGCACCCGTTCCCCACTCCCTGGTAGCAGTCGCCGCTGGAAGCACCTAGTGGGCCGAAGAGCGTCCCCGGTTTAATGGTGACAGTCGATGGATTGAGCGTGACTCCCGAGGCGATCGGAGGCAGACCGAACCCGGGAACCGTGTTGCCGCCAGGAGTGGTTCGAGCGGTGAAGAGAGTAACGTTAGAAGCGCCACCGCTGCCAATGAGCCGCGCATACGCGTAATCCGTGAAATTCGCGGTACCATCCGACGTGATGTAGTTGAAACCGAATGACAGCTTCTGGCCCGCCGTCGCGGTAAACAGCGATGATGTCAACTGCGAGCCGTTCGTTGTACCCGAAATGTTCAACGGATTCGGGGTGGCGCCGCTGCCAGCGGTGGTGACGTACCCGAACTGGGACCCTCCGTTCGGGGCGAGGGGAATGCTCCCGTTCGCGCCGCTCGTACCGCACTGGCCGACACAGGTATAGCCAGCCGGAAGGCCACCATTGAACACCTGCGCACTCAGAGACGGTGCGGCCATAGCCAGAGCACTGCACAGCGCGAGCAAAGGCAGGAGCGCGGCGCTGGAGATCTTTCTAACCGGTGGAATCATCCATCCTCCTTGAGTCAGCATTCTGCGAATGCGACGTTGTGAATGAGCTGCGCGAAATGCGCTATTAGTAATGGCGGAAAACCGGGCCCTGACAGGTCATCGACTGCGAGCACGAGCGCGATTAGTCCATCGCGTCTTCCGAGATATCCCGTCTCGGGGCTGTCGCGGCGGTCAACGGCATGACACTGCGTAGCCGATCAGGTAGTACGTTCCGTTCGGGAAGTACAGCTGCGCGCAGTCGCCGAGGTTCTGGAAGATTCCCGCCGATTTGCCCCAGTACAACGCCGTCGCCGTGTTCGTGCCGTTCCCGACGTACACGCGCAGCGGGGTGCCCGGGTGCATCATCGTTCCGGCCGGGAAGTTGAAGCGGTCGCCCTCGTTGTTCTTGATGTAGTGACCGGTGAGGTCGTAGCTCGCACCGGTGAAGACGCTCGGGTCCACCGCGAGTTCGACGTACTCGTTGTTCGGGTTGATTTCATCTTGCACGCCGGCCCAGCGAAGCGCGCTCAGACCGACGGGCTTCTTCGTCGGACCGGCCTGCGGGCCATTGAAGGGCACGGAGAGGGGATCGAGGCCAATGAACATCTGCGGCGCCTTGCCGGGGAGCCACAGGTTGAGGCTGGTGGCGCCTCTTGGGTTGGCGACCCATGGATCGGTGCTCGCGCCAGTCCAGCCGTACGGATCGACGGTGGCCACCTTGCCGTTGTTGGTGCCCGTGATACGGTCGAGCTGGAAGTGGAGGTGGGGCAGCGTCGTGCAGCCGGTGTTGCCCGACAATCCGATCTGCGCGCCCGCCGTGATGTTCTGACCTACCGCGACACTGACACTGCTCAGGTGGGCGTAGTACGTCTGGTACTGGGAGCCGTCCGCCAGGTCGTGCCTGATGACGACGCCGAGTTGGTTGACGGTCGAGTTGAGCACCGGACAGAAAAAGGTCGAGGATCCCGCCGTCGTCACCACCCCCGATGCCGCGGCGAGAATCGGCGTGCCAGTTGGCATCGGAAAGTCGTATCCGGCATGACTGCTGAACGTTGCCACCCGCTCACCCCAGGAGCTCACTGTATAGCCGTTCGTGTCAATGAACTCTTCGGGCGTATCGTGATCCATGACGTTGTAAACGAGCCACTCGCCCGTGAATGGCTTCTGCAGGAACGGCTGCGGGCCGTTGGTCGTGGGGGAGGGAGTAGGGGTGGGGGTGACCGTAACGGGCGGAGTGACGGGCGCCGTTGGCTCCGTGCCGCCTCCGCCACATGCCGCGAGAAGAATTGTCAGGCCTACGAGTGGGATGAAGCGTTGCACTGGAGCTCTCCGTTGGTTGATCGTTCTTCGGTCAATGGCGCAGAATCTCGGGTGCACGGATCATCCAGATGCGCAGAGGTATACGTGCACTCGCAGATACGCCTACGGGACGCCCGGCCGTGACCGGCATCTGGCGAGTGGATCTCTGGCAAGTACATTAGAGCGCCTACACTATCGGTCGCCCGCGGCGACCCTAACGTCTCGCGCGAGGGGTGCCGACATCACCGAGCGTACGGCTGTGCCACACACCGTAACGCAGCTCCTGGCCGACGCGCGCGGCGGTGATGCCGACGCGTTCAACCGGTTGCTGCCGCTACTGTACGCTGAGCTTCACGGGATCGCCGAGCGCCACATGCGCGGCGAACGTCCTGACCACACGCTGCAACCCACGGCGCTGGTCCACGAGGCGTTCCTCCGACTCATCGGCGGCACGCCGGCTTCGTTCGGTGACCGCTCCCACTTTCTCGGTGCCGCTTCGCAGGCAATGCGACGCGTGCTGGTGGACTACGCGCGGGCACGCAACGCTGCGAAGCGGAACGGTGCACTCCGCATCACGCTCGGCGAGGATATCGCCGGGCGGGACGATGGCGTCATCGACTTCCTCGTTCTCGACGATGCGTTGACTCGGCTCGGGACCGCTGAGCCGCGCTGGGCGCAGGTAGTGGAGCTCCGTTTTCTTGGAGGACTTGAAATCTCCGAGGTGGCCGCCGTGCTCGGCGTGTCCGTGCCCACAGTGAAACGCGATTGGCAGTTCGCAAGAGCGTGGCTATCGCGCGAGCTACGTGAGGGCGAGCTGCGCGAGGGTGACACTGACGAGGACGAGACGGACGCTGCATCATGAGTGACGAGCCGGAGCGACTGCAGCGGCTGCGCGAGCTGTTTGACGCGGTGATGGACCGGCCCGCCGAAGAGCGGGACGCGTATCTCGAGAGCGCTGCCGAGTGGGACGCGGCGCTCCGGCTGGAGGTGCAGGCGCTGATCACGTCGGCGGACGCGACCGCGACGCCACTCGCCACGCCGTGGTCGGCGTCGGCATTCCTTTCCAGCAGCGCCGACGTTCCGCTCATCGGACTTCGCGTGGGCGCCTACGAAGTGGTGCGCCTGCTCGGGACAGGCGGGATGGGCGCGGTGTACGAGGCCGTGCGCGCCGACGATCAGTATCGCAAGCGCGTTGCGATCAAGGTTGTGCAGCGCGGCGTCGACTCCGAGCTCACGCTCGCACGCTTCCGGCGCGAGCGGCAGATTCTCGCCAGCCTCGAGCACCCGAACATAGCGAGACTGCTCGACGGTGGCGTGACCGCCGACGGGCGCCCTTTCCTGGTCATGGAGTACGTGGAAGGGGAGCCAATCACCACCTGGTGCGACGTGCGCGCCTATACTACAAGGGACCGCGTCGCGCTCTTCAGGCAGGTGTGCGATGCGGTGCGGCACGCGCACGCGAACCTGGTGGTGCACGGCGACCTTAAGCCCGGCAACATCTTCATCACCGCGGACGGCACTGTGAAGCTGCTGGACTTCGGCATTGCCAAGCTGATAGGCGATGAGGCGACCGACGACACTATGCCACTCACCCGCGGCGGCGCGCGCCCATTCACGCCCGAGTACGCGAGCCCGGAGCAGCTCCGTGGTGACGCCCTCACAACCACTTCCGACGTGTACTCGTTGGGCGTGGTGCTATACGAGCTCCTCGCGGGGCGCAGGCCGTACCGGGTAGAGGGTGGTAGCGCGGCGCTCGCCGACGTGGAGCGCGCAGCACTGGCCGGGCCGCCCCGACTGAGCGCAATCGCCGGCGACGACGCGGCGGTCAGTCGCGGAGAGCGCTCGGGCGACCGGCTGCGCCGGCGTCTGCGCGGAGAGCTTGATCATATTGTGCTGATGGCGTTGCGTGCCGAGCCGGAGCAACGGTACGCGTCCGCCGAGGCGCTGGATGATGACCTGCGGCGCCACCTGGAGCGCCGACCCGTTGCGGCGCAGCGTGGCTGGGCCGGTTACCGATTCCGCAAATTCGCGCGGCGCAATCTTGCCGCTGTGACCGCGTCGGTGCTGGTGCTGTTTGCACTCGTAGGAGGTGTCGTCGCCAGCACCGTGCAGGCCCGACGCGCGCGTACGGAGCAGGTCAAGTCGGAGCGCGTGAGCGGGTTCCTGCGCGAACTGCTGAGCTCCGTACGCCCGACAACCGGCGGGCGCGATCTGCCTGTCTCGGAGGTGCTCGACGGCGCCGCGCGCCGGATGGAGACAGGGCTCGCGGACCAGCCCGACGTGCGCGCGGAGCTCGAGACGGTGATCGGCCAGAGCTACCAGGCGCTCGGGCGCTACAATGAGGCGGCCACACACCTCTCGCGCGCGCAGGCACTGCGCGAGCAGGTCGCGGGTCCGCGCAGCAGCTCCGCGATCGTTGGGCTCAGTAACATCGCCGGACTGTACATGGCGCGCGGGGAAATAGACCGCGCGGACACGCCTTTTCGACACGGACTCGCCCTCGTGCGCGCACGCGGCGCCAAGCCCGATACGCTGCTCGCATCGCTGCTCGACAATCTGGGCAGCATCGCGCACAACCGGGGACAGGACGCGGATGCGGAACGCCTCCACCGCGAGGCGCTGGCAATCCGACGCAAGCTGTTCGATGCGCACGACGACATGATCGCGTATTCGCTGAACAACGTGGCGGTGGCGCTCGGGGACCAGAACCACCTCGCCGCGGCGGAGTCGCTGCACCGCGCGGCGGTCGCGATTCTCAAGGCGAACCACCGCACGCCGTACCCGCTCGTCGCGGACGCGGAGAACTCCCTCGCCACCGCGCTCGACATGCAAGGGAAGAACGTCGCCGCCG
>JBPCQO010000126.1:0-2807 GCA_050998035.1 Gemmatimonadaceae bacterium
GTACACGGTGCACGCATTCAGCTCCGAGCACCGCGTTGCTGGAATGTTTGCGGCATACATAGCAACATCACCCGAAAGGGAGGAAGAGGCGCGTGCCGGTCTGCTCGCCCAGTTCGAGTCGCTCCGAAGCGAGGCGGTCACCGATGAGGAGCTTAGCCGAGCCAAGCGCTACCTCCGGGGGATGCACGACATCAGCCAGGAACGTGGCGGCGCTGTGCTCGGCAACATGGTTGACGCCTGGTTATTCGGTAATGGATTACACGAACTGGAGCAATTCGGAACTCTCGTAGAGGCCGTCACAGCGGCGGACATCCTGCAGCTCGCACGCGACTACTTCGATCCAGAACGTGTTGTGGAGGGTGTGGTGCGGGGAACAGCAAGCGAGATAGCTAGCGGTACTTCTGCCATCCCGACAATAGCGACAGTCGCCGCGTAGAGTGATCAGTTACGTAACGAGCTGGCTGGCGCAGGAGCACAAGCTGGTCTTCGCTTGAGTCCCGCGCTGACGCTGGTGATCCTAGTCGCGGGTGCGTACCTCGCGGCGCGAGTGGCGTTCGAGTGGTTGGGCCGCCGATTCCTGATCGTGTCGGGCGCTGAATACGTGCTGCTCGGCATTCTGCTCGGGCCCCAGCTGTCGGGGCTGTTGGGTAACAACGTCCTGCAGAGCTTCGAGCCGATCACGACGCTAGCGCTGGGGTGGATGGGGGCCATCATCGGCACGCGCTTCAATCTCGCGGAGCTGGTTGCGGTGCCGGGCATCACGTATCGACTCGCCTTCGTCGAGTCGCTCCTCACGCTATCGACCGTGTTCGGCGTGGAGATGGCAGCGCTGGCACTGCTCGGCTTTTCTCCGGGACGCGTTTGGATTCCCGCGCTTGCGATGGGTGCGATCGCGACCGCTTCATCCACCGCCGCTGTCAACATGATTGGCGAGCGGCTCGGAAGTGATCGGCCGCTGGTCGCGCAGCTCACGGTGTCAGCAACGGTCAACGCATTCGTGGCTGTGATAGCGTTCGGCATTCTGCTCAGCATGCACCACCCCGATCCGCACGTGATGTCGCGCCCCATCACACCTACCGAGTGGATGGTGATCGCCATGGGCGTGGGGGTGGTTGGCGGGTCGTTGTTCTATCTATTTCTGGGCAGCGAGCAGCACGAAGATCGCCTGCTCATCGCGCTCGGAGGAGCGGTGATCATCGTCAGCGGTGCGGCGGCGTACCTGGGCCTCTCGCCACTTGTAGTGGGTCTCTTTTTCGGCATGATCCTGGTCAACACCGCCGAGAATCGCGAGGAGATCACCGCGGTGTTGGAGAGTGTCGATCGTCCCCTGTATTTTGTGCTGTTGGTTCTTGGAGGCGCAACGTGGCGGCCCTCGACGGAGCCGTGGGCGCTCGCGGTCGTCGTTCTGTTTCTTGCTGCTCGTGCCGCTGGAAAGTTAGGCGGCGCAAGGCTGGCCGCGCGTGCGAATGGCGCGCTCCCCATTCTCGGAATGGATTGGGGCAAGGCACTACTGGGGCAGGGTGGTCTCGCCCTCGCGCTCGCCATCAACTACCAGTATCAGGCAGTGCCGATCGGCTCCGGGCTCGTGTTCACAACGGCAGTTGTCTCTGTACTCCTCACAGACTTCATATCTGCGCGCTTGATGCGCTCAGCCGTGATGTCCGCCGAGCAGCAGAATGCCGAGCAGCAGAATGAGGACAGTGTGCCGTTGGCTGAGGCACCGTAGATGCGACGCCTGGTAATACTGGCGCTACTGTTCTCAAGCGTGCAGATAGTGCTCTGGCTGGGCCAGGGCGGGCACGGTGCAGAGACGCTGCTGGCGTTTGGTTTTCTGATTGTTGCCGCATACACCATTGGAGAGTTGGCCAGTGCGGCGCGACTGCCACGCATCGTTGGCTACATGGGCGCTGGTGTCCTGTTCGGCCCATCGGTGCTGGGTACGGTATCCACAGAAGCGGTCCGCGCACTCACACCAATAAGCTCACTCGCGATCGCGCTGATCGCCTTTCTTGCGGGCGCGGAGCTGCGCTGGAGCGAGGTGCGCGAGCGGGGAGTCGCAATTCTCAAGATCATGAGCGCGGAGATGACGCTCACGTTTCTGTGCATTGTGGCGTTGCTGGTGTCACTTCGCACCTTCGTGCCGTTCATGAGCGGCCTCGGTTGGCCCGAGAGCTTCGCTCTGGCCGCGCTGTTCGCGTCCATGGCGGTAGTGCATTCGCCCGCAGTCACCATGGCGCTGCTCACTGAGACAGGTGCGCGCGGGCCTGTTGCACGATCCACCCTGGGCGTTGTCCTGATCTCAGACGTTGCGGTGATCGTGCTCTTCAGCACCTGCCTCACGGTCGCACGCAGCCTGGTGCCTCCCCCCTCCGCTGCCGGAGCTGTGACGGTAGCCGCGATAGTGTGGGAGATTGCCGGCTCCGTGGTGGTGGGCGCGGCGTTGGGCGGCGCTGTCGCTCTGTATCTGCGCCTGGCGCGGCACGAGCTGTTTCTGTTCGCGATTCTGGTCACTGTCTTCGGCGCGGAGGTAGCGCGTCTGCTACATGTGGAGACACTGCTCACGCTACTGGTGGCGGGATTCGTCACGGAGAACGTGTCACGCCCCTCCGACGGCACCGCGCTGCGTCAGGCGATGGAGCGGTCGGCCGCTCCAGTGTTCGTCGTATTCTTTGCGCTCGCTGGCGCAGAAATCGCGCTCGGCACGCTCGTATCAGTCTGGCCGCTGGTCATTCCCGTGGTCCTGGTCCGTGCATTCGCGATTCGTGGCGGGACCGCGCTCGGTACACGGTGGGCCCGAGTGTCGACCG
>JBPCQO010000133.1:0-12971 GCA_050998035.1 Gemmatimonadaceae bacterium
CCGTGTCCCCTTCGCCGGATCAACTAGCACCCACTCCGAACCGGCAGTGGTGGAATTCTTGTAGTAGAACCTGTCATCTGGCAGCCATGTCGCCGCCGCTATCCCACCCGTGACCAGCGGATTGACATTGAAGGAGAGCATTCGCGCCGCCCGGTCGTAGTCAGCGGTAGTGAGGACGGCCTGCGCATGGAGCGCGGGCGCGGCACTTACAGAGACTGCAAGGGCGCCGAGGAGCGGGAGCGCGCGACAGAACTTTCGGATGGGCATTGTGGTGCAGTCGGAGAGAATATCAAGGTCGGCCAGCGTACCTCAATATTACGGGCTTGGACTGGCATTCCGCTGGGATTGTGCTTCATTGTGCTTCGCGGAGACACCGCCCGAAGTCGTTCGCGAAGAGATCCACAAGCGGTGGCGAGAGCATCTCATCGTGTCCCCCTCGCACCGCAATCAACTCACATCCCGCTGAGACCCGGTGCCACGCTCGCCGCGGATCTATCCTGGCACTCACGCCCTCCAGATCCGGCTCCTCACTGACAAAGACATGGACCGCCCCACCAAACGGTAGCGGCACGTACTTACTCGCCATGCGGACAGTGGCGCGAAGAATGGCGTCGTCACCAGCAGTACCAGCAACGGCGTTGACCACGGCACTATTCTGCGCCTGTAGCTCAGCCGCCTCCGCCAACCTGTTCCTGCGTCTCGCCTGTCGCACCGCTCGCAGCCGGCGCAAGAGGTATTGATGGACAGGCGCCGCATCCTGTCTGACCGCGGCACGCGCATGATGCACGGCACGTTGCAGAAATAGCACGAGCCACTGGCGCCCCGGAACTGAAGTTGCCGGCATCCACGTATTCACCAGCCCGACGAACGCAACCTGCTGACCCTGTGCACAAAGCTGTTGTGCAGTCTCGAACGCGATCACTCCGCCCAGACAGAACCCCGCCAGGAAATACGGCCCCTCCGGTTGCAGCTCGCGGATCGCCGCCACATACCCGCTCGCACGCTCGGCCACTGACTCAATATCTGCAAGCGTCTCGGACCGGCGCGTTGCGAGACCGTAGAACGGCTGATCCGGACCGAGTCGCGACGATAGCTCCCTCACCTGGGATATCGCGAGGTAGCCCGCCCCTCCCGGTATCCAGAACAGCGGCGGCCGTGTTCCACTCGATTGAACCGCAATCAACTGATGCCGGCGGTGGGCTGCCGAATCACGATACAGATACGCATCGCTCTCCGGTTGCGTAATACCGTCCAGATGAGCGGCAAAGCTCGCCACAGTCGGCAACTTGAACAACAGCGCAACCGGAAGCTGCCGCCTGAACAGCTTGGAAGCGCGGGCCGAGGCCTGCAACGCGTGGATGGAATGTCCGCCCCACTCGAAAAAGTCGTCTTCCATCCCTAGCTGCGGCACACCTAGAACCTGTGCCCACACTTCAGCGAGCGCTCGCTCGGTCTCGGTCCGCGGCGCCACACGTCCGCTGGCGCGCACGTCCGATCTCGGCGACGGCAGCGCCGTCCGATTGATCTTGCCAGTTGCCGTGAGCGGCATAGTGTCCAGCCTCACGAAGTGCGACGGCAGCATGTAGCTCGGTAGGCTGCGTGCGAGATATGTGCGCATTGCTCTATCTGACAACGACGCCGATCGCGCAACAACGTATGCAACCAGCATCTGATCGCCACCTGGTTCCGCCACGCCCCGCACTGCGGCACTCTCGACCTCTGGATGGCTGCGCAGCGCGGCTTCCACCTCGCCCAGCTCTACCCGGTTCCCGCGGATCTTGAGCTGGTGGTCTGCTCGACCAAAGTATTCAACGTTTCCGTCTGACCGGTATCGCCCGAGATCACCGGTCCGATACAATCGCTCCCCAGCAGCGAATGGATTCGCGATGAACCGTTCGGCCGTAAGCTCCGGCCGTTTCAGGTAACCAGCGGCGAGTCCAGCGCCGCCAATATGGATCTCGCCCACGCTCTCCAGCGGTACCGGCTTGCCGTAACGGTCCAGCAGAAGCAGCTGCGTGTTCGCGATGGGTCTGCCAATCGGTACGCGGTCGCCTTCGATATCACGATCGCTCCCAATCTCGAAATAGCAACTGTCGGCCGCGACTTCGGAGCAGCCGTACAGATTCAGCAAAACACCATTTGGCACTCGCTCGCAGAACCGACGCGCCAGCTCTGGGTCCAAAGCTTCACCGGAGCAGGACCAGTAGCGCAGGTGAGACAGCCGCTCTCCGATGTCAGTCGACTCGAGCAGGACGCGTAGAAGGGAAGGGACCAGGGTGATGCGCGTGATGCTATAGCTCTCCAGCGCTACCGTCAGGCGTTCCGCATCGCGCACATCATCGTCCGGGACCATCGCAATCGGTACGCCCTTGAGGAGCGGGCCGAAGATCTCCCACACCGCATCCACGAAGCCGAGCGTTGTGGTGCACGCGCAGACTTCAGCCGGCGCAAACGGATAGCGATCCCACATCCAGTGGAAGCGATTCAGAGCGCCAGCCTGCGTCCCGATAACACCTTTCGGTTCTCCCATGGAGCCCGAGGTGTAGAGCACATACAATAGCGGCGCAGCAGTACGAGCCGGTGCTGTGGCCGGACACTCACCAATCGCGCTCGCGTCACAGTGCAGGCACAGCTGCTGCGCTGGCGAGCGCCGGAACCGTCCGCACGTCTCGCTGTTGGCGATCACGAATTCCGCGCCCGAGTCCTTCAGCATGAACTTGAGGCGCTCGTGCGGGTTGGCCGGATCGAGCGGCAGATAGATGCACTCGGCCTTGACAATACCCAGGAGCGCCACGAGCAGCTCCAGCGATCGCGGCACACACAGACCGACGATGTCCTGCTGCCGAGCACCGCTGCGGCGCAGCCACTGCGCAACGCGGTTCGCTCTGGTATCCAGCTCCTGGAAAGTCAGTCGGTCATCGCCACATACCGCCGCCACGGCGTCCGGGGTACTGCGCACCTGACGCTCGAACACGTCAGCGATGTTGCCGTCCAGCGGCCACTCGCGCTGCGTTCGGTTCCAGCCGGCAATGTTCTTCCGCTCGTCCTCGCCGAGGATATCCAGTTCAGACACGCGTTGATCGACGTTGTCGACCGCCGTTGAGAGTAGCCGTTCAAAGTGATCTGCCAGCGTGCGTGCGGTCCCTTCCTCGAACAGGTCTGTGTCATACTGCAACCAGCCACGCAGCGCCCCGCCGTGCTCCATCATCTGCAACTCGAGATCGAATCGCGCCGTGTTGCACTTCAATGGAAACGATTCAACCCGAAGTCCGCCCAGCTCACTCTCTCCCGACGCACGTACATCGCGGGAGAGCACGGCGTCATCGCCATACCTCGCACTCGGCGGCTCCAGCTGAAATCCCTGCGATTTTTGCAGCACGAACATCACATTGCTCAGGCTGGACCGCACCGCGCCGGTCACCGCATCTGACTGGGGGAGCAGTGACAGGTGATAGTCCTGGTTGTCCAGTGCGCCCAATACCTTGGCCTTAGTCCGCGCCACCAACCGGCGGAACGTCGTCTGCTCGGCAATATCACACGCCACCGCCGCCTGGTTGACGAAGTAGCCAGCGGTGTTGGCGAATCGGCTGTTGCTGCGACCGTTGACGGGAAAGGAAACCAGAATTCCATCCTGCCCGGTCATCCTGTGCAGCAGCGCTTCAAACCCGGCCAGTAGCACGACAAATGTGGTTGTCTCCTCGGCGGTCGCCAGCTCCGCAATTCTTCGAGTGAGCGGTTCACCGATTGTGAAGAGCAGCGACTCGCCACGATAGCTCCGCTGGGCCGGTCGCTTGCGATCAGTGATCACATCCAGCCGCTGGGCTCCGCCCAATTGCTCCAGCCAGAACGCACTCTGCCGCGCGCCTTCCGTGCTGCTCAACAACTGTTGCTGCCACTGCACGAATTCAGTGTAACGCGGCGCCGGCGGCAGTCGCGGCTCCCTGCCCGAGGCATACGCCGCATGGATAATACTGAGCTCGTCCAGCACCAACGCCAGCGACCATCCATCCAGTACGATATGGTGCCACACCAGCAACAGCACCGCTTCCGTCTCATCGCGCTGGAACAGCGTAGCGCGAAACACCGGGCCGGTCGTCAGATCGATCGGGCGCTCGGACTCTTCGGCAGCGCGAGCACCAAGCTCTTCTTCGCTCCACGCTGACGCATCGATCACATTGAACGCGATCTGCGCGATGTCCTGCACCATCTGCACTGGCTGCCCGTCGCGCTGGGCAAAAATTGTGCGGAACGCCGCGTGTCGATTGACCAGCTCCTGGAGCGAACGGCGCAGCACTTCGGGGTCGAACGCCGATAGTATGCGTATCGCAATTGGAAAGTGATACGCGGCGCTGTCCGGCGCCAGCTGCTGCAATAACCAGAGCCACTGCTGGCCAGAAGAGAGCGCGCATTCATTCCGCTGCTCCAGTAGTCGACGCAGCAGCGCGCGCTTCTCAGTCGGTGTAAGCGCGTCGATCTCCCCGACTTGCTCAGCCACGCCCACCCTCGACCAGGACCTGGCTCAGCATTGCATTCACCTGATCGTCGCTCAATGCGTCCACGTCCACAGGGATCTGAACGGGAGTCGTCCCTTCACGCGCGCGAACGGATCCGGCCGAGTCCGAGCTTGGTACTGATACGCGCACCTCCGCACGGAGCCATTCGGCAAGCTCGATGATGCTGGGTCCGCGCAACAGCTTCGCCGCCGGCAAGCGAACGCCGAAGTCGCTCTCGATGCGGTTCTTCAACTCCACGGCCATCAACGAGTCCAGCCCAAAGCGAATGAGCGAAACCCTGGGATTTAGCTTCTCCTCTCCAATCCGAAGGATCTTGGCTATATCCTTTCTCAGATATGGTATGAGTAGTTCCTCGGCATTCTGCTCGGAATCGCATGCGAGTAATTGCTGCCGGATGCCGTTCTCAGCAGCCTGCGCAACCCCATGTCCCGTCCACTCGGCAGTCAGTTCGGCGAGCATCGGAGCTCTGAGGCTTTCAGGAGATGCCTGCGCCCACACGTCCCAGTTGATCGGCATCACCGCGATCTGCGCTGGCCGTTGCTGCAGCAGCAAATCAAGTAGTTCTGTGCCCTCCTGCACCGGAATGCTCTCCAGCCCTCGTTCCGCCATTCGCGCGCCGCGAAGGTCATCCTGCGCAGCCATCCCGATCTCGGCCCAAGGCCCCCAGTTCACTGAGAGGGCAGGCATGCCCGCACGCACGCGCATGTGAGCGAGCGAATCGAGAAACGCGTTTGCGGCCGCATAGTTCGCCTGCCCGGCTCCGCCAAGTACCGATGCGGCGGACGAGAATAACACGAAGAAATCCAGGTCGTCTGATTGCAAATGTGTGTGCAGGTTCCACCCACCCAGAACCTTGGGCGTAAACACCGACGCGAAATCGTCCCAACGAAGCTGCTGCAGCGTTCTGTCGCTCGTCACGCCAGCGGCGTGCAGCACGCCCCTGAGCGGCGGCCCCGCAGCGCGCAAGTCCGCGAGCGCCCTGGACAGCTGCTGCGCATCGCTGACATCGGCCGCAATCACCGTTATCTCCGCTCCCCTGGAGCGAAGGTCACCGATGATTTCTTCCGCCGTCGCTGTTGCAGCCCGACGTCCCATCAGCGCCAGATGTCGGGCACCCTGATCCACCAGCCTGCGTGCAAAGGCGAGACCGAGCGCGCCCAACCCGCCCGTGATCAGGTACGTCGCATCGGCACGGATTGGCACCGGCTGCGGTACGTTCTCGATCTCCGCCTCACGCTCGCCATCACCCAGCGTAACAACGATCTTCCCGATGTGCTTTCCCTGCGCCATGTAGCGGAACGCATCCGCGACTTCGGCCACCGGGAACGTCGTGTACGGTAGCGACTGGAAGCTACCACCCGAGATCTGCTGCACGACTTCGCGTGTCAGCTCGTCCACTACATGCGGCTTCTCCATCCGCATGCGCAGAAGATCGACGGCGAAGAACGACAGGTTGCGTTGAAACGGAAGCAGACCGATCTGGCTGTCCGCGTAGATATCGCGCTTGCCGATTTCGAGAAAGCGGCCGCCCGTGGCCAGCACGCCCAGGCTCTTCGGGATCGCTTCACCCGCGAGAGAGTTCAGCACCATGTCCACGCCGCGCCCCTCGGTGTACTCCATCACCTCGTCAGCGAAGTCGAGCGTGCGTGAGTTCATCACGTACTGCGCGCCCATCCGCCTCAGGTGCTCGCGCTTCTCCTCGGTCCCGGCTGTTGCGAAGATCACGGCCCCACGTTGCCGCGCGATTTCCATCGCGGCGAGCCCCACACCGCCAGCCGCGGAGTGAATGAGCACCGATTCACCAGCGCGCAGCCGCCCCAGGTCGCACAGAGCGTAGTACGCCGTCTGATACGCGATCGCAATCGTCGCTGCCTCCTCCAGACTGAGGTGCGCCGGCTTCGCGAACACCGCGGATGCACCGGTCGTGAGGAATGCACGGAAGCACCCGGTAGCGGTCGAGTCCAGCGCGATCACCTCATCGCCGATGTCGAATCCCTGCACACCGTCACCCACCGCAACAATTCGTCCCGAGCACTCCATACCGAAGTACTCGGCGCCAGCTGGCAGGCCGGGCGCCATGTTCAGCGCCTTCAGTACATCCAGAAAGTTCAGCGCTACCGCGGCTACCCGGATCTCGACCTCGCCCCGCCCAGGTGCCCGCCGACTGAGACCGTGCAACTTCAAACCGTGGAACACACCGGCCCCGGCGCTCTCCAGCCGGTATGACTGCGTGCCCTCGTCGCTGATGCGGACCTTCGACACTGTCGCGCGATCGGACGTGTCCAGCCTCGTCAGCCTCAGCGCGTATCGGCCACCGTGCCGCAGCGCTACTTCAGTCTCGTCATCTGCATGCAACAGCTCCTGCGTCAGTACTTCTGCCGGAGTGTCAGCCTCGATGTCGATCTGAGTTAGCTGGAATTCGCGCAGCTCTATCGCGGCGACACGCGCCAACCCGGCCAGCGGCGCCTGTGCAAGCTCCAGCGAATCCTGCTCCACGCCCAGATCTTTTGCGTCTCTCGAAACAACGAAGACACGCGGAAGGTCTGTCCATTGCACGTCCGTGCACGCCTGAAGCAGGTTGAGCAGGCTCCTGCACGTACGCTCTGAGACGTCGTGCAGCAGTGCGGCGGTGATCGGTGCATCGGAAGGTATATCGAGCGCGCCAAGATGAACGATCCCCTGGCACTCACTCGCCGTCGCCAGCTGCTGTAGCACGTCGGCGAACTCGTCACGCGTGGCGTTTCCGGGCAATGCCGTGCAACTCTGCCCGCTTGTATCAAGTGCACCGCGCAGCTCAATTGCGGCGCCGGCGGTGCCACCCACGATCAGCCAGTGCCCGGCACGTACTTCCCCATGGTTCGGCCGCTCGATCTTGCGCCAGCGGTGCTCGTACAACCAGCGAGTGGTCTCGTCCGGACTCGCTGCCTTGTGATCGAGGAACTGTGTCTGGTATCCACTAACGCGGATCATGCACACGCCGCGACTGTCGTACATGGCGATTTCCGCGGAGTAACCAGCGTCAGTCGATTTCGTCTGGATCGCGCACCAGAGCTGCTCCGCGGGGTCGGGTAGGCTCAGCAGCTCGAAGCTGTCGATGGCGCACGGTAACGACAGCAGGCGCTTCTTCCCAGTAACCGCGTTGAGCGAGTGGAAGCACGCGTCCAGCAGCGCTGGGTGAATCCTGTAGAGCTTCGCGTCGGCCTTGGTCGTCGCAGGCAGCTCGATCAGTGTCACGGCAGCCTTGTCCCGACCCCAGGTCCGCTGCACGCTGCGGAAACCCGCGCCGAATTCCATTCCCGTGATCATGTCGGAATAGAATTGCTCACTAGTCTTCTGGACCGCGTACTCACTGTTCAGATCATCGCGCGAAAACCCCGGAGCCGCTGAAGCCGAAGACTCTTCCCGTTGTTCTACATCAACGTACCCTGAAGCGAGCAGAACCCAGCCATCGCTGTCATGCTCGGCCGCATCGCGCGCGGCGCCATCGCCCGAAGCCTCGTGCCGCGAAAAAAATTGGAAGCTCATCGAGTTGGCCGACTCCGCGTTCAGTTCGGCCGAAACGCGGCGCGAATGCGTGGTCCCCGATCTCATAATCAGCTGCACCCGTTCCGGCCGCTCGGGCGAGAGGAACAGCGCCTTGTGTAGCTGCACCTTACGCAGAGTACGTAGTCCTGGTCCCGATATCTCCATGGAGGCCGCCAGCGCCATCTCCACGTATGCCGCCGCGGGCAGGAGCGGCATCCCTTCCACACTGTGATCCCTGAGCGCCGGCATCGAATTCAGGTCCAGTTCTGCTTCAAAGCAATGCGTGCCAGGCTCGTCCGCCCGCTCCCAATGTATGCTCAGCAGCGGATGCTTCATCTTGTGCGAGCCCATCGTTGCCGCACCTGTCCCGCCTATGAGCCACGATGCGGGATCATTCGATTCCGTGAACCAGAACCGCTCCCGCTGCCACACATATGGAGGCGGCACAACAAACTTGCCAACGGGATACAACAGCGTCCACTCGAACGGGCAGCCGCGCGTGAACAGTGTTCCGACGGATTCGAGGAGCACCTCTCGTTCGTCGGGCCCGGCGCGCAGCGACGGCGCGGTGACGACACTTTCGTTCCGGTGTTGTGCGATCTGCCGGATGGGTGTGAGCAGTGACGGGTTCGGACTCACTTCCAGGAAGACCCGTCGACCGTCGCTCAATACCGCATCCATCGTTCCGGCGAACTGCACGGTTTGCCGCAGATTCCTCGCCCAGTATTCACCGTCAAGCTCATCGCCCGAAACACGGCGCCCCAGAACTGTGGAGTAGAGCGGGATGCCTGCTGCATGAGCCGAGATCCCCGCCAGCGCCGCGGCAAGCTCACCCTGCAGCGGATCCATCTGCTGACTGTGGCATGCAACCTCCACCTTCAGCAGCCTGCAGAAGACACCCTCTTCTTCCAGCGCGGTCGCAAGCTCCTCCACCGCCGCCGAATCACCCGACAGCGCGCACGAACTCGGACTGTTGATGGCAGCCACGGAAATGCGCCCGTTGTACCGGTCGATCCGTCCGGCTGCCTGTTCCGGCGTCATCCCCACGGCGGCCATGCGTCCGCGTCCGCTCGTGCGATGCATCAGGCGACTGCGCGTGCACGCGACCAGCGCCGCATCATGCAGCGACAGCGCACCAGCAATGTGCGCAGCCGCGATCTCGCCCAGGCTGTGCCCGATCACCGCGACCGGCTCAACGCCCCAGCTGCGCCAGAGCGCCGTCAGCGCAATCTGAATGCTGAATATCGCCGGCTGCATGATGTCGATTCGGCCCAGTCTCGACTCATCCACCGTCCTGTCGATCTCTTCCAGAACGGACCAGCCGACGATCGCACGAATAACCGCGTCGCATTGCAGCATTGCGTCGTTGAACACCGGCTCGGTCGCGCGCAGTCGCTGCCCCATTTTCGGCCACTGCGTACCAATCCCGGACAGAACAAAAACCGGCTGTTGCTCACTGTCAGCAGACGCTGCTCCCTTCACCGTTCCCGGCAGCATCTCTCCGGACAGGAAACCGTCCAGCTTCTGCTTCAGCTCTTCACGCGAGCGACTCACCACGCCCAGCCGGTACTCGTGATGCGTGCGACGCACAGCGGCCGAGTAACACAGATCACGCAGACTGCTGTCCTGCTCGCCGTTGCACAACATGTAGCGATACGAGGCTGCAACGCTCTCCAACACTTCGGGAGAATGTGCCGACAGCGTCAGGATTTCCGCGGGCTGGTGTGATCGCTGTGTATGCTCCCGTGGCTCCTGCTGCTGCGGCGCTTCTTCCAGCACCACGTGTGCGTTCGTTCCCGAGATCCCAAACGAATTCACGCCCGCGCGTGCAGGCATTCCATCTCCGGGCCACGGCGTCGCCACCGTTGGCACCCTGAACGGCAGATCTTCCCACGGAATGTTCGGATTCGGCGTGACGAAATGCAGACTGGGCGGAATGACCTTGTTCTGCAGACAGAGCACCGCCTTGATCAGTCCAGCCACTCCCGCGGCCGCTTCCGTGTGCCCGATGTTCGTCTTGGATGAGCCGAGGATGCAGGGCTGATTCGCACCTCTCCCCGCGCCGATCACATCCGCGAGCGCTCCCACCTCGACCGGATCTCCCACCTCCGTTCCCGTCCCGTGTGCCTCGACGTACTGCACCGTCTCGGGCCCAACGCCGGCCCGCTCGTACGCGTGGCGCAGCAGCTCCGCCTGTCCCGTACGACTTGGCGTCATGAACGGACTGCTCGATCCATCGTTGTTGGACGCCGATGCCCGGATCACCGCGTATACGGGATCACCGTCCGCCAGCGCTCGGGCCAGTGGCTTCAGCAATACGACACCCGCCCCTTCGCTGCGCACGAATCCGTTCGCCCTGGAGTCGAACGCCTTGCAGCGCCCGTCCGGCGACAGCATGTTCGCCTGGCTGAACGCCACCGCGGTCCCGGGATGGAGCACCACGTTCACGCCACCCGCGAGCGCCATGTCGCAGTCGCCCTGCTGCAGGCTGTTGCACGCCTGATGCACCGCCACCAGCGACGACGAGCAGGCAGTGTCAACCGCGGCCGTCGGTCCGGTGAGCCCGTACACAAACGCCAGCCGCCCCGCCGTCGAGCCGCGCGATCCACCGGTCCCCATGTAGATGTCGATGTTGCGCAGATCGCCCCGCTGCAGCGTTATGTAGTCGTCCGTGCAGACGCCCATGAACACGCCGGTGTGGCTCCCAGTGAAGCGCTCCCGCGGGATTCCCGCGTTCTCCATCGCCTCCCATGTGACCTCCAGCAACAATCGCTGCTGCGGGTCCATGCGGATCGCTTCCCGTGGCGAGATGCCGAAGAAATACGGATCGAACCTGTC
Organism: Gemmatimonadaceae bacterium; assembly: GCA_050998035.1. Classification (GTDB taxonomy): domain Bacteria; phylum Gemmatimonadota; class Gemmatimonadetes; order Gemmatimonadales; family Gemmatimonadaceae; genus Fen-1247. The sequence continues at coordinate 10,878 of JBPCQO010000133.1, forward strand.
GATATCGTCCAGGAACCCACCGCAGCGAGTCATCACCTTGCACGGAGTCGCCGGCCGCGGATCATACAGCGCATCCACATCCCAGCGACTGGCCGGTACCTCGGTGATGCCATCCACCCCATCGAGCATCATGCGCCAGTACGCCGCTACATTGGGCGCCTTGGGAAAGCGACATCCCAGCCCGATGATCGCGATCGGGGGAAAGTCGCTGCGCATGGAAGCGGGCGCGTGCACTGGATCAGCGAGAGAGCTCTGCGGCATGGAAGATGGGAGAACGGGAACGCAGTGATGGCTCACTCCAGTATCGGCGTTTCACTGGGCCACCATCGAAAGCCCTGCACCTGAGACCGCGGACTGCGCACGGCCAAGCTCACCTGGAAACCAGGTGCTGGCTTCAGCGTCCGGATGGAGCAGCGCAGGTCATCGATGCCCGCGTACACTTCCGGCACATTACCCATCGGCATCTCGATCGAGCTGGGCTCCGTATTGAGCCCGTGTCCCAGACACTTCAAGTACGCCTCCTTCCGTGTCCAAAGCCTGAAGAAAAGCTCCCGTTGCTCGGCCGCCGGACGACCCTGGACTTGTCGTAGCTCATTGGCCGAGCAGATTGTTGGCGCCAGTCCTGGCGGGTCGATTCTACCGTCGTCACATTCGATGTCGACACCTACCTCTGCTGTCGTGCACACTGCGTAGACTGCGTGCCCGCATGCGTGCGAAACATTGAAGTGCAGATCCGATGTGTGGTTGCCAGCCACGAGTGCGGGCTTGCCGAACTCTCCGTATTCGAGCTGTACGTCGTGTGGATCACACTTCAGGTAACGCCCGAGGATCTCGCGCAATGTGGCTCGAGCAGCCACGTAGTGCTGTGCAGCGGTCGTGTTGAGGAAACGATCTGCGCGAGCTAGTTCATCTGGCGCGAGGACGCGTTTCCGCGCAGCGATATCGCCGCCGTCCAACGACGCCAGCCAGAGATCGATCGCGGCGCATTCCGGCTGACGCGGTAGCAACTGCGCGACTTACACCGGCTTCGGTGTTATCGCATCGATCAGTGGCTTGATCAGATCCAGCGGAACCGGGAAGATGACCGTGGATGATTTCCCGTTGCTGGCCATGTCGGACATTGTCTGTAAGTAGCGTAGCTGCAGCGCCTGCGGTTGTTGCGACAGCATCGCCGCGGCGTCGCGCAGCTTTTCGGCGGCCTGCATCTCGCCCTCGGCGTGGATCACCTTGGCGCGGCGTTCACGCTCGGCCTCCGCTTGCCGAGCGATGGCGCGGACCATCGACTCGTTGACGTCGACATCCTTGATCTCGACGTTGGCGATCTTGATTCCCCACGGGTCGGTCGCCTCATCCAGAATGGTCTGCAGCGTGTGGTTGATCGAGTCGCGTTGGGAAAGAATCTCATCCAACTCATGCTGGCCCAGTACAGAACGCAAGCGCGTCTGCGCCAGCTGACTGGTGGCCTGATAGAAATCCGCGACCTGCAGCACCGACTTTTCCGGATCGACCACACGAAAATAGATCACGGCGTTGACGCGCACCGAGACATTGTCGCGCGAGATCACATCCTGCGGCGGAACGTCCATGACGTTCACCCGCAGATCCGTGCGTATCATGCGCTGCGCGAAGGGGGCCAGGATCACCAGACCGGGGCCTTTGGTTCCGGTGTAGCGACCAAGCGTCAGAATTACGGCGCGCTGGTACTCGGGCAAGACTTTGATCGTGGAGAACAGCAATAGCGCGACGAAGACTATCAACACACCGACAAATGCTAACATGGCTCTCTCTCCCCTGGAGTATCTGTTGGAGTGACTGTTGGAGCGACTGTCATGCTCGTACTACCCAAAGCGACAGGCCGTCACGACGCACCACGCGCACGCGCGCTCCGGCGGGGAGCGGGTCTCCCGAGCGCACCTGCCAGCGCTCGCCGTTTATCCACGCCCATCCCTCGCCGCTGGCGTTGGTCGGTTCCATCAGTTCGCCGCTGACGTCGAGCATCTGCTGATCGCCACTGACCTCGCGCGCGCGCCGCGAGCGCATCACCAGCCACAGGAGCAGCGCCAGCAACGTGATTCCTGAGAACGCGATGCCGCC
>JBPCQO010000288.1:0-9070 GCA_050998035.1 Gemmatimonadaceae bacterium
GTGATGCCAGTCGGATACAGATACATCATGCGAATCCACGGCACCGACGTCTCCGCAACCAACATCTCGAGCAGCTCTGGGAGGCGCACGTTCTGCTCGCGAATGTCGCGTCCATAGTGCGCGAGATCCTGCGCCACGAGGTTCAGCTCGCGCGCTCCCTGAAGCTCGAGCAGCTGAGCCTCGCGGACGACGTCATCGGCAGCGAACGACCGGTGTTTGCCGCGCATGAGCGGGATAGCGCAGAACGCACAGCCGTGATCGCACCCCTCGCTCACCTTGAGGTATCGCACGTGCGGCACGTCGCCGGTGTACAGTCGGACGCCGGGGTGCTTGAGCATGCGCTCGCCGCTGATTATTCCGCGATTGGCCAGCTCTTCCACCAGCTTGTCGCTTTCGGAGGCGCCGAGGAAGAAGTCCACTTCCGGTAGCGCCTCGGCCAGCTCGCCCTTGTGCCGCTCCACCATACACCCCACGGCGACTACAGCCTGACAGGAGCCATCGATCTTGAGCTGCCCAGCCTCGACCAGTGCGTCGATCGATTCGCGCTTGGCCGCGTCGATGAAACCGCACGTATTGACGATGATCACGTCGGCGTCAGCGAGGTCTTCCGTGTGCTCGCCGCCGTACGCCACCAGCTGCGCCAGATAGCGTTCTGAATCGACAGTGTTCTTGTCGCAGCCGAGTGTAACAAAACCGACCCTCATAACGCGATCCATGACACGCCCCTCACAGTACGAGGAACGACTCCAACGCCCGTTTCTTCGAGTTGTGCCGCAGCTTGGTGAGAGCGCGGTCCTTGATCTGACGAACGCGCTCGCGCGTAACGCCAAGGATGTCACCAATGTCTTCCAGCGTCATCGGCTCGTCTCCATCGAGGCCAAAGTACATGCGCAGCACGCGCGCTTCGCGGGCCTTCAGGATGAGCAACGATTTTTGCACCGTTTCGATCAGCGCCTTCTCGAACGTCTCCTCATCCGGCTGCAGATGGACGTTGTCGGCCAGGTGATCGATGAGCGAATTGTCCTCACCGGGCGTCATCGGTGCATCGAGGGAGAGGTGCGTGTGCGAGATGGCCATGGTGCGCGTGACGTCCTCTTCGGTCATGTCCATGCCGCTGGCGATCTCTTCGTGCGTCGGCTCCCGTCCGAGTTCCTGTAGCAGGGTGGCAGCTCGCTTTCCGACGCGATGGATATCACCGGCCCGGTTGAGCGGCACGCGCACTATGCGCGACTGCTCAGCGAGGGCCTGAAGAATCGCCTGCCTGATCCACCAGACCGCGTAGGAGATGAACTTGATCCCCTTGGTTTCATCGAACCGCTTCGCCGCGCGCATCAGGCCGAGGTTCCCCTCGTTGATGAGATCCGAGAGGTTGACGCCCTGATTCTGATACTTCTTTGCAACGGAGACGACAAAGCGCAAGTTGGCGCGGATGAGGCAGTTGAGCGCCTCCTCGTCGCCTGCGCGAATTCGCACAGCGAGTACGGCCTCGTCGTCGCGCGTGATAAGCGAGTACACGCTTATATCGCGGAGATACTGATCCAGCAGTCCGTCACCGACTGGCTGTTTGCGCTTTGCAGGAACCTTCATTCGCCCTAATTCTACCGATCCTTGTGCCCGCTGGCAGTGGCTCGGCGCGGAGGTTCCGAGCTTACCCGGCGGATGTACTGATGTGCTATCGAATTACCGTTCCGAACCGACGCCAGCGAGCGTGTCCCAGCCAGCTCCAACGGGACGAGCTGTCCGGCTGATAGCTGAAGTATACAAACAGTGGCCGTCCACGAACGAGTGAATCGGGAACAAATCCCCAGTATCGGCTGTCCAGCGAGTTGTCACGGTTATCGCCGAGGACGAAATAATCGTGATCGGGAACGATGAGCGGCCCCCAGTTGTTTCGCGATGGCCAGTACGATTCGCTCGCGTGCAGAGACTTTACAAGATAGTCGCGCTGCCAGCGGAATTCCTCGACCGACGGGTCTGTTTCAGGCGACGAGTGCGATACATACCGCTCCGTCACGTTACGCCCGTTGCGGCGCAGCACGCCGTTGGTCATCAGTAGCGTGTCGCCCGGGACGCCGACAACTCGCTTGACGAAGTTGATCGTCGGGTCAGACGGCCACTTGAACACGATCACGTCGCCGCGACCCGGTTGCCGGAGCGCCGGAAAGCGGAAGTGGGTAAAAGGCACCTCCGGGCCGTACACCATCTTATCGACAACGAGAAAGTCGCCGACCATGAGCGTGCGCTGCATGCTGGGCGTGGGGATCTTGTACATCTCCACGACAAAGGCGCGGGTGACCAGAAAGAGCGCCACCGATGCCGCCAACTGCAAGATTCCCCTGATCAATCCGCGCATCCGCTACCCGGTGTATTTCCAGTCCAGAGGACGCGCGGGGCTCCCGGATGGCAACCCTCGCGCCGTGTCCCCGTTAGTCCGGATTGCTGATATATGTGTCGATCTGCGCGCGCTGAAGCACGCCCGAATAGTCCACATATCCCACCTTTGTCTCCGAGTAGAAATCGTAGACTTCCCAGCCGCCCTCACGATGACCATTCCCGGTCTGCTTTACCCCACCGAACGGGAGATGTGCCTCCGCTCCGATGGTTGGTGCATTTATGTACGTTATGCCGTTGTCGAGCTGCTCCAGTGCGCGGAACGAGACATTGACGTCACGCGTGTACAGCGAGGAGGACAGCCCGTACTTCACACTGTTATTCACGGTGAATGCCTCCTCAGGCGTCGACACACGAATCACCGACAGCACCGGCCCGAATATCTCCTCGAACGCTATGCGGTGGCTTGGCTCAACGCGCGCGAATATAGTCGGCTCGAAAAAGTAGCCACCGTCGGTCCCCTTTCCGGTTGCGCGCCGGCCGCCGCAGAGAAGATCAGCCCCGTCCGCCTGCCCCACATCGATGTAGTGCTCCACCTTGTTCAGCGCGGCTTCGTTGATGAGCGGGCCGACGTCAGTACCACTCTTGCGACCATCGCCCAGATGGAGCGCCTTGGCACGGTCCACCAGCATGCCTAGAAAGTTGTCGTGAATCCCCTTCTGCAGAATCAGGCGGCTGGTCGCCGTGCAGCGCTGGCCCGTGGTACCGAACGCGCCCCACAGCGCACCCTCAAGCGCCAGGTCGAGATCAGCGTCATCGAGCACGATCTGGGCGTTCTTACCGCCCATTTCGAGAGAAAGCCGCTTGTGCATACGGCCGCAGGTCTCGCCCACCTGGCTCCCCGTACTGGTGGAACCCGTGAATGAGATTAGTGGGACGTCGGGATGCGCGACGAGCGGCGCACCCACATCCTCACCAGTGCCGTGAACGAGCTGCACCACTTCGGGTGGGATACCGGCCTCGAGCAATATCTCGATCAGGATCGTCCCCGTGTGTGGCACGTCTTCGGCAGGCTTGAACACCACCGAATTGCCGCAAACGAGTGCCGGAAACATCTTCCACGTTGGTATTGCCATCGGGAAGTTGAACGGGCAGATGAGTCCCGCCACGCCGATGGGCCGGCGAAATGTCATCGCCCACTTGCTACGCAGTTCCGACGGGACAGTACGTCCAAAGAGCTGCCGCCCCTCAGTGGCCGCATAGTAGGCAGTGTCGATGCCTTCCTGGACGTCGCCGCGGGTCTCCGTGAGCGGCTTGCCCATCTCGCGCGTCATCGCGTCGGCGATCTCATCCTTCCGCGCCGTCATGATGTCTCCAACCTTGCGCAGGATGTCGCCGCGCTGCGGAGCCGGGGTTCGTTTCCACAGCTCGAACCCACGCTTGGCGCTGGCCACGGCACGGTCTACGTCGACAGCGTTCGACAGCGGGAACTTGCCGACCACGTCCGTCAGATCGGCCGGGTTCCAGTTCTCGAAGTATGCGCCGGTTGATGGCTCGACCCACTCACCCGCGATGAAGTTCTTGAAGACTTTCATGTAGTTATTGGACGTTCTTGTAAAGCGTGACCTTTCCATTGGCGATACGAATGTCGCCGATGTAGGGAGGAAGTGGCAGCGGGAGCGCGTCGGGCGCAATACCTTCAGGCGACTGCCGCCGGAGCTGCCCCACGAGCTTGGGGATCATCTGCTTGGGCGCGCGGAGGCTCTGCACCTGGACCTGTGTCAGGTGGAACTGAGCCATCCCAGGGCGGAGCAAATCGACAGTTCCAGCGAGCTGGACCGTGTCGCGCGCGCCCATCATCGATGCGAGCGGGCCCAGAATCTGAGCGCCGCCCAGATCACTTAGCAAAACGACGGCGCGAAGATGCAGCTGGTCGCCGGATATCATTGCGGCAACGTCCGTAGCGGTGGGCGGCAGCTGCTTGGCGCTTTCCTGCACCAGATAAGCCACCGCCTCGGACGGGGTCAGATTCGCGAATACCTTCCCTCGCGTCATTCTCAATGAGTCGACAGCCCGAGCTCCACGTGCCCCATCAGACGCCGTGACCGGACGCCAGACACCGGACGTGACGGCCACCGGAGCAGAGGTATTGACGCGCACCATCCACCAGTAATAGGCACCCCCGGCGAGCAGGGCGAGTACGACGAGGCAGCCTAGCCGACGAAGACAACCGAACATAGGCGAAACTTAGTCCCTAGGCGTTGCATCGCATACCCACTGGTAGTCATACCCGAACACCAGACTCCTCTCGCGATGCTCTCAACGACTCGTCCAGTACAGTTCGCAGCAGTCGCGGTCGCCGGGTTCTTGCTGGCGCTCGGATGCTCCGGCGCAGATACAGTCGCACCCCGACCAGCGCATGTGGCGAGCGTGCTCTTCTCCGTCGCGAGCGACCCGCTAGTACTGGGCCAGACGCGCCAACTGTCTGTTCTCACCAGGGACGCAGGAGACCATCCACTGAGGGGCCGATCCATCACCTGGACGGTACTGGATTCGTCCGTTGCGAGCGTCACACCCAGCGGGACCGTAACTGCCCTGCAGGGAGGCACCACCCAAGTAACTGCGCGCAGTGAGGGAGTTTCAGCTTCGCAGACACTCCGCGTCATCCGGGCTCCCACTGCACGCCTGGCCTTCGCCGACAGCACGCGGTCGATCTACGTGGGGGACTCGAGCGTCGTTGGCGCGGTCATGAGGGACGCGGCCGGTACGATTCTAACAGACCGCGCGGTTAGCTACTCTTCCACGGCCGCGTCCATTCTCCGCGTTCTTTCGGACGGGACAATAGTAGGCGTTGCTCCAGGTTCGGCCTCGGTCCTGGCGACGAGCGACGGCCAGTCTAGTTCGCTCGCGGTGCAGGTGCAATCGCGTCCAGTTCTACAGTCCGGAGCCTTTCACTTCGATCTGCGATTTGTGGGGCCGCCCGACGCAAACATTGTGGCCGCGGCACAGCGGGCCGCGGCGCGCTGGGAGCGGGTGCTCCCCGCCGCCCTGGCGCCACAGTCGATAAATCTCCCTGCCGGCGCATGCGAGAGCCTGGCGCCGGCGATTACCGGGACCACCACCGGGATCATCGTCACCATTGCCAAGGACAGCATAGATGGACGCTCCATGACGCTGGCACAAGCGGGGCCGTGCCTGATGCGCACCGCCGACGCTTTTGTCGCCATTGGCGTGGTCGAACTTGATTCCGCCGACGTGACGTCAATGGTACGGAGTGGAACACTCGAGAACGTTATCGCCCACGAGCTGGGTCACGTGCTTGGAATAGGCACCATCTGGCAGGAGGGCACGCTCCACCAACTCCTGACCGACACCGCCAGCGACGATCCGCGCTACACGGGATCTGCCGCGATTCACGCGGCTACAGACATGGGCTTCCTCGGCGCGGACTCAGCGCACGGAGTGCAGGCTGAGAACGTCGGAGGGCCGGGTAGCCGGCTGGCACACTGGCGTGAATCGGTGTACGGCACCGAGCTAATGACCAGCGTGGACGGGCCTGGGAATGTCGCTCCGTTGAGCCGAATTACCGTCGGCTCACTGCATGACCTCGGCTACACCACGCGTGAGGCGGGTGCCGACTTCTTCTCGGCTGCGACGGCCCGTACCGGCGGCCTATCCGTGTCGACCGGCGTGTCACCATCGCTATCGATTGTGCTCGGTCAACGCCCGGACAAAGAGGTACTAAAGCGGCCGCGCTTCACCGCGACAGCATCGGGGAGAGCGGTACCAATCGATCGAGGTGACAATACTCGTGTATTGCCGCCCAACTAGTCCATCGAGAATTCCTTGGCAAACGCGACGTCAAACGAGAACGTCTTGCCCTTGCTCTTGGACTCGATGACATCCGCGATACGGGTGAGTCGCGCCGGAATCCCCAGAATCTTTTCCTGCGCCTTTTTTCCGAGGTCGTTCAGCCCCTCCATCTGCTCGATGGCCCAGTAGCGAATCAGCTCCTCGACGATGGTGAGATAGTCGCGCGGGCCGTAGATCCCAGCTCTCCGAATGACGTCCGCCAGCTCACGGAAATGCGGCATGCTCACGCCTGGCATGTCAATCGCCGGCATCAGTTTGGCCGCCGCGTCGAGCGCCTGATTGGGATCACGTTCCAGCACCGCCTTGAACACCGTACGGTAAAACGTGTAGTGCCGCGCCTCTTCCTTGGCGACATTGGCCAGCACGTACCCTATCGTCGGTTCGTACTGCGCGGCCAGCTTTCCAGTATTTGAGTGTGACACCTGGGTCGCACGTTCCTGCAGCGACGTGTACACGAACACCCGATATGGATCGCGATCCCACGCCGGCGCAAAGCCAGCGCGGATATAGTCAAACTGCATCTTCTCGATCACGATGGGATCAAAGATCTTCGTATCGTGCGCGTAGTCATGCAGCACCGCGCCGTGGCGATCCTCTTCAGCCGTCCACAGATTGTTCCACATTCCCCAATGGCTATCGTCGCCGAGGTACACGGAAAGGATGCGATGAAAGTGCGGCAGCCCCTCCTCGGTCAACAGATTGAGGGCAAGGGCAACACGCGCCGGAGCACTGATACCGCGAGCGCGCTCCCGTAGCGCCGCCACGTGCTGAAGGGGATCGACGTCTGGAGGGGGCGCCAGCAGCTCCGTAGGAAACCAGAGCACGCGCTTGGACTCGTGCACGGCCATGAGCTCGGCGACTAGCCCCTCCATGTCGTCGAGTACCTCCATCTTCGATTCGATCTCTGCGTTCGGCGTATGCATACCCTAAAATTATAACCTGGCGGGCTACTGCGCAGTCCCGCTTAGCGCGGCTGGCGCGCGGTATCGGAGCGCCTCGGCCATGTGAGCGGTCGCGATACTGTCGGCGCCGGCAAGATCCGCGACCGTTCGCGCCACCTTGATCACGCGATGATAGGAACGTGCGGAAAGGTCCAAGGCGGCGGCCGCGGTCTGTAACATCCCGCGGGCCGACTGATCTATGGGCGTCTGCCGATCCAGCCATCTCCCAGGCACGTGGGCATTGCACGCGACCATGCTGAGCGAGCAGTAGCGGCTTCGCTGCGCGGCGCGAGCTCGCTCCACGCGCTCGCGCATGATTCCTGACGCGTCGCCCGTCGCTGGCGCGCTCAGATCGCGAAGCGCGACGGCGCCGACCGGGACGTGCATGTCGATTCTATCCGCCAGCGGACCGGACATCCGGGCCGCATATCGGACCACGTCCTTAGGCGCACAAACACATCGCTTACCGACTTCGCCGGCGCGGCCGCACGGGCATGGGTTGGTCGCGCCGATGAGTGTGAAGCGCGCCGGGAAAGTGACCGACATCGAAGCCCGCGCGATAACGACGGCTGCATCCTCCAGCGGTTGGCGGAGCGCCTCAAGTGTGGTGCGGGAGAACTCGAGCATTTCGTCCAGAAAGAGAACCCCGTGATGCGCGAGACTCACCTCACCGGGACGCGGCGTGCTGCCACCGCCGATGAGGCCGGCCCCCGAAATGGAGTGGTGCGGCGCGCGAAAGGGGCGTGCGCCGAGTGTGGTTTCATTGCACAGCACTCCGGCAACGGAGTGCACGGCGATCACCTCCAGCGCTTCTTCTTCGGTGAGGTCCGGCAGGATCGTCGGGAGCCGGCGCGCCAACATGGTTTTGCCGCCGCCTGGCGGCCCGATCAACAACACGTTGTGCGAACCAGCGGCTGCGACCTCAAGCGCGCGCTTGGCGGACTCCTGCCCCACCACGTCTGCAAAATCGACTTCGTAAGAGCGCGCAACGCGTGCGTTGTCTGGCGGTCGGGCCGTGATCAAGCTATCGCTCCTCAGCTGCGCGATCAGCTCACGTAGCGTTGCTGGCGCGGCTATGGTAATGCTGGTGACGCGTGCCGTCTCTACGTGGTTAGCGGGTGGAACGACCAGAACCATACCGTCACACGTGCGGCCCACATGTCGTGCTACGGAGAGTGCGCCGCGGATGTTGCGCAACGCGCCGTCCAGGCTTAGCTCGCCGACGAAGATGTGATTCACGACCGCGCGTGCATCCAGTTGCCCTGTTGCGACGAGTATTCCGAGTGCGATTGGAAGATCGAACGCACTCCCCTCCTTGCGCATGTCGGCGGGCGCAAGATTGACGGTAATCCGCCGTGGCGGCAGAGTGTAGCCAGAGTTCACAATTGCGGCACCGACCCGCTCCCGGCTCTCCTTTACGGCTCCCACCGGTAACCCGACGATGATCCACTGAGGCAGTCCCGGGGCGGCGTCGACCTCGACGGTCACGTCGTATGCATCAATTCCGATAACCGCGGCCGATCTGATCGCTGCGAGCATGTAGTTCCTCCACGCGATCCAATCTGCGGTCGTCAGCTCGTAGTCTGGAGTTCACTGCTCGGGTGGCCGCATCGTTTTGACGCAAGCCGACCGGGAAAACACCAAGGGCGGGACAGCTTTCGCCGTCCCGCCCTTGGTGCTCCCCGAAGGGGAACCGCTTTACATCTGCGGTGCCTTGATGGCGTCGCTTCCGATCACGAGGATTCGGAAATCATCGCGACGGTTCTGCTGCCAGCAAGACTCGTTGTGCTCCTTGCATACCGGGCGCTCTTCACCGTAGCTCACGATGTCGATACGACCTGCGTCGATTGCATGGTCAACGAGATACTTCTTGGCCGAGGCTGCACGGCGCTGGCCGAGGGCCAGGTTGTACTCATCCGAGCCGC
>JBPCQO010000297.1:0-3245 GCA_050998035.1 Gemmatimonadaceae bacterium
GACCGCGTGGCTGCGCATCACACGACCGAAGTTGCTTCCATCGCCGCTCCGGTGGCGGAGCAGACGCCTACCCCTGACCCTGTCGCGGCGCAGACTCCGGTCGACAACGCGCCGACCCAGGACTCTCCGGTGGCTGAGTCGCCGAGGCCGCATCCGGTCGCCGGTGGCTCGTACCCGGGCCCGAATGGCGGGTCGGTCGGTAGTGGGCGTGGTGGGATCAGCATCGGAGACGTCATCGGTGTAATTGGCGCTGTGGTGATCCGTGGCGGAGTGGTGGACGGAGACCATTGTGATCCGCGCGGTGGGCGCCGTCGTGGCGGCTCCGGGATTCTGGTGAACGACCGTGGCGGTGCAATAATGCGTGGTCGGTTTTAAACAGTATCAGCACACTATCGCAACACTTCTAAGCGATTTACAGCTAAATGCATTTCAAAGGCATCGCCGTGTACACAGTTGCTCTGTTCGCCCTGTCAGCGTGCAGGAGCGATAAAAAGAGTGCGGTTGACGTGCTGGCGCAGGACTCGTCGCTCACGCGCGATCTGCAGCTAGCCAAGCGGGACACCGCGGCGCAGCCGCAGCTACAGGACGTGCCGACCACGCCGCCACCGGCTACTCCGCGTGTTGCGACGGTCGAGCAAGCACCGGCTCCGGCCACCCGTCGCGTGGCCCGCCCAGCCAGTACGCTACCGCGGCGCACCGCCGAGGCGCCCGTGCGGGAAAGGACACAGCAGCCGTCACAAACTGCGCAACAACAGGCGGGCCAGGTGGCTGATCAGGCAGCACCGCCGAATCCGACTCCCGTACGGGTACGAATTCCCGCCGTTCTGACTCCGTCTGGTAACACGGTGGATAGTGGGCCGGCTACAGTAGGGCAGAGTGAAGGGCGGGTCGGTGTTGTCTCTGCCGGGACGAGTCTGGCACTGAACACTGGCCAGCGAGTGTGCACCAACACGAACACGGTGGGGGATCGCATCACCGCGACGCTGGCTGACGCGGTGACGGGGTCCAACGGAGTTGTCATCCCGGCCGGTGCAACGGCGGTGCTGGAAGTGACCTCGCTGAAGCGCAGTGGGCAGGCGGGCGAGAACATGGGCCTGGGGCTCGTGGTCCGCTCCGTCATGTACGAGGGGAAGAGCTATCCGGTGGACGGCGAGATCACCGATGCTCAGACTGAGAAGGTGCGTGCCCAGGACGGCGGCGATGCCGGGAAGGTACTTGGCGGCGCCGCGGTGGGGGCGATTCTGGGTCGCATCATGGGGGGCCAGTCGAAGACTAAGGGGACGATCATAGGTGCTGCCGGGGGAGCTGCCGCGGGCGCCATTCTCGCCAACCAGACCGCAAAATACGATGCCTGCATCCCGAGCGGCGGCCGAGTGACGGTTAAGCTGAACTCCGCGATGTCGGTGCAGGCAGCTCCGTAGTCTGAAGGTCTTGCAGCTGCCGGTACGTTTGTTAGCAAGGTTGTTAGGAGGTTCGTTCGCACGTCGCCGCGCACTCGCTGTCACCCTGGCGGTGGTGATGGCTGGGTGTGCCGCCAGTATCGCTCCACTCAAGTCGGGGACGGCGCCCCGTAGCGTCGACGCAACACGGGCGAGTGCACCGGCGGATGCGAACGATATCATCTACTTCGACGTCAATCCGCTGATGGTCCCTGTGGTTGGGGTTGTGCCGGGCAAGATCCCGGACAGCTTCAACGAGCCACGCGACGACGGGCGGATTCACCGTGCGAGCGACATACTGGCGCCCATGGGAACGCCAGTAGTGGCCGCGGAGTCTGGGAGTATCATGCGGTTGAGCCAGAACAGGCTCGGCGGCACAACCATCTACATGACTGACGATGACGGTCGTTTCATTTACTATTACGCACACCTGAAAGGCTACGCCGATGGACTGGCGGAGCGGGAACACGTCTCGCAAGGTGATCTGCTGGGCTACGTGGGAATGACCGGGAATGCTCCGGTTCCGCATCTGCACTTTCAGGCAATGCGCCGCGACGTGGCTCGGCGCGACTACTGGAACAGCACTCCGGTGGACGTCAGACCGTTTTTTACGCTGACCGGGAGAATGCACGGCCAATGAAGAGCAAAGAGCGGGCGGAGTTGCGTGGTGAAGCGCATCACTTGCAGGTGCTGGTGCACGTGGGACACCAGGGAGTAACCGACACGCTGGCCCGCGCGGCGGACGAGGTTCTGAGTACGCGCGAGTTAGTGAAGGTAGACGTGAGCCGAAATCTCACCGCGCCGATGAGCGAGGTCGCGCGGGCGCTGGGCGATGCGACCGGCGCGGAAGTGATCCAGGTGATTGGCCGGAAGGTAGTGCTGTATCGACACAACCCCGAGCTGAAGTGGAAGAACGGCTTTCCGCCGTGGCGGTAGACCGCGGCGCATTGGCAGGCGCAAGTTGAATTCTGGACCCCTGGGTCTATCTTTGGTAAGAGCGCCGAAGACTGGCCGAACCGAGTGCGAAAATGCCCTACGTAATTACTGAAGCCTGCATTAATACAAAAGATCGTGCCTGCGTGGACGTATGTCCGGTCGACTGCATCTATGAGGGTGAGCAGCAGCTGTACATCCACCCGGATGAGTGCATCGACTGCGGGGCGTGCGAGCCCGAGTGCCCGGTCACAGCAATCTTCCCGGAAGAGGACGTGCCGCAGAACATGCGAGAGTACATCGCGCTCAACGCCGACGTATTCAAGAGCGCCGATCCACCCGGCAAGCCGCAGCGCTGACTGACGGCTCACCATTTCGAAGAGGGCGCCCAGGTGGGCGCCCTCTTTGGTTCGTACGGCTACTCCTCCCCGGATCCAACTACAAACAACTACCGGTTGCTAGCTACAGGTTGCTACGGCCTTGGCCTGCCACCGATGCCGTTCTGGCTCTTCAAAACAAACGCGCCGATCAGTAACGCGTACTGCAAAAAGGTGCTGATCTCGCTGCGCCACGCCTGAGCCCAATCGAGGTCGCCGCTCTCCGAGCGCTGGGGCGAACGTGGAATCCAGCACGGGGTGTGCCGCTTGTATTCCAGATATTCCTCACCGAAAGTGCTCTCCAGCACGCCTTCCTCAAAGCGCACTATGAGTGAGTACTCCACCGCGAACAACAGTATCGCGATCGGAACGAACCAGAGCACGCCGGAGATGATGGCGAAGCCGATCCAGATGAGAAAGTTCCCGTTGTAGAGCGGGTTGCGGCTCCAGGCGAAGGGACCGTAGGTGACGAGCCGCTGAACGTTACGCGACCGTC
>JBPCQO010000306.1:0-19281 GCA_050998035.1 Gemmatimonadaceae bacterium
GACGAGAAGCGCTCCTACATCGAGCGCGCCGTCGCGTTCGCGGACAATGTGGAGATCGAAGCCACGCAGACAGGGACGCCGAAACCACAGGGTGGCGCGCGTACGGGCGCGCCTGCAGCGCCGAGTAGGGACACTCCCGCGCAGAGCGTGGTGGCGCACTGGAGCCTGGTGCGACTGCAGGAACAGCCGATGATGCCGCGGCCGCACGACGAGCGCGTCGGGTTCTTTTCCATTCGGCCGGTAGACTTCGGCACGTCGGAGCAGCGCGCAGCGCAGCGTGAGTACATCACACGCTATCGGCTGGAGAAGAAAGATCCGAGCGCAGCGCTGTCGGAGCCGGTCAAGCCGATCGTGTATTACGTGGATCCAGCGACTCCGGACCAGTGGAAGCCGTGGATCAGGAAGGCGATCACCGACTGGCAGCCAGCGTTCGAGGCGGCCGGATTTAAGAACGCAATCATTGCGATGGATCCGCCGGCAAACGATCCCGACTGGTCGCCGGAGGACATCCGGCACACCATGATCCGCTGGCTTCCGTCAATCACGGAGAATGCGGTCGGGCCGCACGTTAGCGATCCGCGCACGGGTGAGATCCTGAACGGGTCAGCGCGCATCTTTCAGAACGTGCTCAATCTGCAGCGCGACTGGTACTTCACGCAGGCGGCACAACTCGATCCGCGTGCACGCGTGTTCCCGATGCCCGACTCGCTGATGGGCCGGCTGCTCGAGTTCGTTGTCGCACATGAGATCGGTCACACCATCGGTCTTCGACACGATCAGATCGGCAGCTCCACATATCCGGCCGACAGCATCAGGAGCGCAAGCTGGGTGCACCGCATGGGGCAGTCGCCGTCCATCATGGACTACTCGCGCTTCAACTACGTGGCGCAGCCGGAAGACAACATCGCGCTGGAAGACATTATCCCGCGCGTCGGCCCGTATGACAAGTTCGCGATCATGTGGGGCTACAAGCCCATCCCGGGAGTCACGTCGCCGGCGCAGGAGCGTCCCACGCTGGACCAGTGGGCGCGGATGCAGGACTCGATTCCGTGGTACCGGTTCTCGGAGAACAACGAGTTTGGTGGCTTCGGTACAACGACCGAAGCAGTTGGGGATGCGGATCCGGTGAAGTCCACGGGATACGGGTTCCGCAACATCAGGCGCGTGGTTGGCTACATCCCCGCCGCGGCGATCAAGCCGGGCGAGGACAACAGCGACCTGCGCGAACTGTACGACCGCACGGTGCGCCAGTGGGCAACCGAGGCCAGTCACGTGGTGACGGTTGTGGGTGGCGCGGAGGTGCAGTACAAGTCAGGGAGCCAGCCGGGCCCGGTGTACACGCCGCTCTCGCGCGCGCGTCAGGCCGACGCGGTTCGCTTTCTCAACGAGAACGTCTTCCAGACGCCAACGTATCTCATCCGTCCCGATATCGGGCGGCGCATCGAGGCCGAGGGAATGATCACGCGCATCGATAGTGCGCAGGGGCGCATTCTGGCCGGACTGCTGGACGACCAGCGCATGAACCGGCTGCTTGAAAATGAGGCGCTTACCACCGGTAGCAACGGCAGCAACGGCGCGTACTCACTCGCTTCAATGCTGGACGACGTCCGCCGCGGAGTATGGTCCGAGTTGTCCGGGTCGCATCCGGCGATCGATCCGTACCGCCGCGCGCTGCAGATGAACTATCTGTCACAGGTTGACGACAAGCTCAATCCGGACGACACAAAACAGCCGGGCAATACAGCGCCAGCCGCGCGTGCACGTCCGCGTTCGCAGCCACTATCGGATGACGCGAAGTCGGAGCTACGCGGTGAGCTCGTTACGCTACAGACAGAGGTACACCGAGCAATTCCCCGCGCAAGCGATCGCGATACACAGCTTCACCTGCAGGGCGCCGATCATCGTATCGGTGCAATTCTGGACCCGAAGAAGTAGCGGTCGAAGTTACGGCTGACGTAACAGTTGACGTAACATTTACGTCAACTGATTGTACAGAGGGGCCCGCGATCGCGGGCCCCTCTTGCTTATGTCACAGTGGTATTCCGGTCGTTATTTCATCGCCTATCTCTCACCCGCAGAGCACGCTGCCGCCGTTGACATTGATAATCTCGCCGGTGATGTGCCGCGCAAGTGAGGAGCAGAGGAACACAATAGGTCCGGCGATGTCAGCGGGTGACGCAATACGTCCGAGCGGGATGGCCGCCGCGATGCGGTCCATACCTGTGCGCGCGATGGCACCTCCGACCATCTCTGTGTCCACCCATCCGGGAGCAACGCAGTTCACAGTGATATCACGCGCGCCCAGCTCCACGGCCAACGACTTGGTGAACGAGATCACACCGCCCTTGGTGGCGGCATAGTCGGCGTGCTGCGCCTCTCCGCGCTGGCCCGCGGTGCTCGACACAAGTACCATGCGGCCGCCGTCGGTGATCGCGCGAGCGACAGCGCGCGACGTGAAGAAGATGGAGTCGAGGTTCTCGCGCACGGTTCGATACCACTGTGCGTCACCCATCTGAGTAACGGGGACGTCGTCCGGCGGCCAGATCCCCGCATTGCCGACGAACAGATCGATCCCGCCAAGTTCCCGTACCGCTGTCTGGATCAACGCTTCAGCGCCTTCAGCTGTGCCGACATCGGCGGCGAACGCAACTGCCCGAACACCGGCCGCGCGAGCCTAAGCCGCAGTACGCTCATCGTCGACCGCTCGCGCGCGTTACCCCACGACTACATCAGCACCGGCCACGGCGAGGAGCCCGACGGTCGCGGCTCCGATACCGCGCGATGCGCCGGTGACGAGCGCTCTACGCCCTCGAAGATCCAGAACGGTGTGGTGGCCCGGAGAATGGCTGGAAGAGTGGCGGGCGGATTGGTCGTTGGTTGCAGATGGCATGCGCTAATACTAGGCGAACCCATCGCCCCAGGCGATCCCGCGCCGCGCGCGAGCGGCCCGGTTCCTGCCGATGCTCAGCCCCACCGTACCGGAGCACAGTAATGGAGAGATACGCATGAAGTGGACACCCGGCGCAGACAACTCCAACGTCGAAGATCGGCGCGGCCAGGGCGGCGTGGGTGGCGGGATGGGCCGCGGCGTCGGGCTCGGCGGAGGCGTCGTTCTGCTGGTGCTGAGCCTCGTATTCGGCCACAACTTCTTCAACGACGTCGGACCCGCCACCAATGCCCCCGCGGCTACGGCTACGGGCGCTGCGACGCCGGTCGCGGAGTCGCCTCAGGAGCACGAAGAGGTGCAGTTCGTCACCTACGTTCTAGACGACGTGCAGGCCACGTGGGCCAGGATTCTAGGCGCACAGGGCGTTCAGTACCATGACGCCAAACTCGTTCTGTTCCGTAACTCGGTCCGGTCGGCGTGCGGCGTCGCCCAGTCTGCCGCCGGCCCCTTCTACTGCCCGCTGGACCAGAAGGTGTACATCGATCTGGGTTTCTATGAGGAGCTGCGCACGCGCTTCGGTGCGCCCGGTCAATTTGCTCAGGCTTACGTGCTGGCGCACGAGCTTGGCCATCACGTGCAACATCTACTCGGCACCGATGCGCGCGTGCGACAGCTGGAAGAGTCGCGGCCACAGGCGGCCAACCAGCTATCGGTGCGCCTGGAGTTGCAGGCTGACTGCTACGCCGGCGTGTGGGCAAATACCACCCAGCAGCGACGCCTGCTTGACGCTGGCGACATCAACGCGGCGCTCGGCGCCGCCTCGGCTGTCGGCGACGATCGCATCCAGCAGCAGGAGACCGGAACAGTGCACCCGGAATCGTTCACCCACGGAACCGCTGAACAGCGCGCATCGTGGTTCAAGCGCGGCTTCTCGTCCGGGAACCCGACGTCGTGCGATACGTTCGCCGGCGCTATTTAGAACGGCGTCGTGCGACGTTCCCTATAAGGCAGGGTCAAACACCTTTCTAGCAGCATCGAGTCGCGCCGGCTCGATGCGCTGACGCTGCTCCTGGGCGCGCTGCGCGAGGTGCTCGAAGTCAGTGCCTCGAAGGCTAGGCGTCTCGACCGACGCGGCGGCCAGGCCATGCCAGAGGCCGAGTTTGCCATCGATTCCCATCGCGAGCGTCTCGAGAGCTTCGAGCAGATATAGCGCTCCATTACTGGAATCCTCCAGCCGTAACTTCAGCTCCACCATTCGTGCTCCCAGCCATGCCGCGGCCTTGCGCGGGGAGCTCTCGGTCACGTTCAGCTTCGCCGCCAGCGATTGGAGCGTTTGGAGGTCTGCCTCGACGTCCGTCCGCACGCCAGCAATCAGGCGTGCTATATCGGTGTTGGCATAGACCGACTCGACATGCTGCATGAGCTCGACGGCGCTCACGGCACCCGCGAGGTGGTCGCTCAGGTACGTCGTGATGTGCTTTTGGGACATGCTGCACCTCCAGTGCTCGCGGTTGTTGCGGTTGCTTGCAATTGCTTGCTGTACGTTCAGGTGATGCGCCTGCACAGACTGGGCCTCCCCCCGATCTGGACGTCGTTTATAACGGCGTGTGCATGGGGCTTGATATCATGTCACGGAATCAGTCTGCGCGACCATCTACCGCGTCGAGCATGTGGTATCCCTTGAGTCTGTATATGACCGCGGCCACCACCCAGCTCGCCGCGAAAATACCGAGGATGAGGTATCCAAGACTACCAAAGTTGGATGCCAACGCGCCGATGCCGTCCCAGAACCGTCCGCGCAGCGCCAGCTTGTCGCCTACAAGCCCGAGTGCCTCGATACCACCGACGAGAACAGCTACGATCACCGATATCGCAGTGATGGTGAGGTTGTAGTACAGCTTTCGGATCGGTTTGGTGAAGGCCCATCCGTATGCGCCGAGCATCAGCACGCTGTCGGCCGTATCGACGAGCGACATCCCGGCGGTAAACAGCGCGGGGAATACCAGGATGGACCATACTGGCATCCCCTTGGACGCTTCCGCGGCAGAGATCCCGAGCAACCCGATCTCGGTCGCCGTATCGAACCCGAGGCCGAAGAGGAAGCCGAGCGGGTACATGTGCCAACTGCTGCGAATCATCCCGAAGAGCGGGCGGAAGATGCGTGCGAGCAGCTTACCGCCGCCGAGCAACTGGTTCATATCCTCTTCGACGTAGCTGCCGCCGGATCGAACGCGGCGAAACGCTCGATACACGGCCGCAAGAATGAAGAGGTTCATCACCGCGATCGCGAGCAGGAACGTCGCGGACACCACCGTGCCGACCGTTCCGCCAACTCCCCTGTAGCCGGCCAACCGGGTGCTGAACGACGCTGCCGTCGCGGCGATGGCGACCGAAGCTATCACCACCACCGTGGAATGCCCGAGCGAGAAGAAGAGCCCCACCCCCACCGGACGCTGCCCGTCCTGCATCAGCTTCCGCGTGACGTTGTCGATCGCGGCGATGTGATCGGCGTCGAGCGCGTGGCGCAGGCCGAGGCCGTATGCGAGAAGCGCGGTGCCGAGGAGCAGCGGATAGGCACGAAATGCGACAAGTGCCCACGTCCACGCGGCGACGTTGGCGAGGGCGAGTAAAAGGAAGATGCCGACGACGCGGCCCCGCACGAAAGGCTCAGGCGAGCGCGTGCGACCCTTCCGCCACCAACTCCTGCACCGGTTTATGTGCGGCCAACTCTTCCAGTTTTTGGAGCAATGGCGCTATCCCTTCGCCGGTCCGGGCGGAAATCTCAACTATCTCCACCCCGGGCCTCACCTCTCGGATGTTGTGATGAGCGAGATCACGATCGAAGCCCACCGCGGCGGCGATGTCCATCTTCGTGATCACGGCGATGTCGGCCGTATTGAAGATGGTGGGATATTTGAGCGGTTTATCCTCGCCCTCGGTGACTGAGAGGAGCACCATCCGCATACGCTCGCCGAGGTCGTAGCTCGCCGGGCACACCAGATTTCCGACGTTCTCCAGGAAGAGGAAATCGATGGCGGAAAGATCCCATCCGTCCAGCGCGGAGGCGACCATTTCGGCGTCCAGGTGGCACACCGTTCCGGTGGTGATCTGCCGCACCTGCGCTCCTGTTCCGGAAAGGCGCCGGGCATCGTTGTCGGTCGCGAGATCTCCGACAAGCGCGGCGACAGCGAAGCGCTGGTTCAGCTCGCGCATGATACGCTCCAGGAAGGCCGTCTTCCCCGAACCAGGACTCGAAACGAGATTGACGACGAACACTCCGGCGGCGTCGAAGCGCTGTCGAAGTTCGTGGGCGAGCAGGTCATTCTTCTTGAGGACGTTCTTACGGACCTCAACTATGCGTGTGGACACAATCGTCTATCTCCATTGCGAAAAGTTGCAGCTCTCGGCCACGGATCACGTTCGGCGCGGGAGCGCCGCATATGGGGCAGCGGAATCGCTGGATGCTCTCGATCTCGCGTTCCTCATTGCAGGTCGGACACATCACAACCACGGGAACGTCCTCGATCAGCAGCCGCGCTCCCGCGATGACCGTGTCGGCAGCGACCAGATCGAACGAGAACAGCAGCGCCTCCTTCACTACGCCGGCCAGAGCGCCGAGGCGAAGATGCAGCGCGATAATACGAGACCCCTCTTCGAGGTCTTCGGATTCCTCGCAGGCCGCATCGACGAGGCTCATTGCAATCGAGAGCTCATGCATGATGTGAACCCGTTGAAGCTTTACTAAATCTGTGTCAAAGCTGTATAGTACAATTAATGCGGCGGTCCGACACCGGTGTGAGCCGGCGAACGGTCGTGGACATGCCGGCTGCATTTTTAATGCTAGCTGATGCACACGGACTGCAAAAAGCCGGGGTGATGCGATTGAGCTGGTGCGGGTGATGGCGGCACAAGAGCGGGGCACTGTGACAAGTGGCGCACGCCGGGTAAGTGTGCGTGTTGCCGGTACGGTGCAAGGTGTCGGCTTCCGCCCATACGTGTTTCGCCTGGCCCATTCGCTCCAACTCGGCGGGTTCGTGCTCAATGACGCGTCCGGTGTGGCGATCGAGGTGCAGGGTCCGGCTGAACAGGTCGGTCGGTTTCTCGATCGGATGCCGCAAGAGGCGCCCCCACTCGCCATCGTCGATCACGTGTCGGTGACCGATATCCCGCTGCTTGGTCACGACCCACGCGCTGATTCCCACTGGTTCGAGGTCGTCGAGAGCGATCGCGCCGGCGAGGTCTCGACCCTGGTCTCTCCGGACAGCGCGACTTGCGACGACTGCCTCCGGGAGCTGTTCGATCCGGGTGATCGGCGCTACCGCTACCCTTTCATCAACTGCAACAACTGCGGGCCGCGCTTCTCAATTGTTCGCGACGTGCCATACGACCGGCCGTTCACGACGATGGCCGGGTTCACCATGTGCGCACGTTGTGCCGGAGAGTACGGCGACCCCACCGATCGTCGCTTCCATGCTCAGCCCAACGCGTGCCCTGCCTGTGGGCCGGCCGTACAGCTGCTCGACGCTGGCGGCAACGTCATGCCGCTCGGAGAGGCGCGCGACTTCGTGGAGGCCGCCGCGAAAGCGCTTCTGAAAGGCGCGATCGTCGCGGTGAAGGGGTTGGGCGGCTATCACCTCAGCTGTCGCGCGGATGATGCGGAAGCGGTGGCACGCCTACGTGCGCGCAAGCACCGGGAGGATAAGCCGTTCGCGGTCATGGTCCCCAATCCGGGCGTCGCGCGCGATCTGGCGGTGCTTGATGCGGCGGAGGAACGCTTGCTGACGAGCCGAGCGCGTCCGATCGTGCTGGCTGCACGGCGATCAGACGCGCAGGTTGGGCCTCGGGTGGCCTACGCGGTGGCCGACGGGGTGGCGCCAGGGCATCGCGACCTCGGAATCGTGCTGCCATATACGCCGCTGCACCACGTGCTGCTGGCCGACGTTGGCATGGCGCTGGTGATGACCAGTGGCAACCGCTCGGACGAGCCAATCGCGTACCGGGACGACGCTGCGCTCGAGCGTCTGGCGGGCATCGCGGATCTCTTTCTCGTGCACAATCGGCCCATCCAGACGCGCGTGGATGATTCCATCGCGCGCGTAGTTTCAATAGCGGGCGAGCGTCGAGTGATGACGCTGCGGCGCTCGCGTGGATACGTCCCTACTCCGATCACGCTCCCGGTGCGGACTGAGTCACCCGTCCTCGCCTGTGGGGGACATCTCAAGAACACGTTCTGCCTTGTGCGCGGGGATCAGGCGTTCATCGGGCCTCACATCGGCGACCTGGAGAACCTGGAGACTCTGCTGTCGTTCGGAGATGGGATCGAGCACATGGGGCATCTGTTCGGCATCGAGCCGACCGTCGTCGCACACGATCTGCACCCGGACTATCTCTCGACCAAGTTTGCGCTGGCGCGCGAGGAATCGGGCGAGATGGACGCGATCGGAGTACAGCATCACCACGCACATCTCGCTGCGTGCCTGGCCGAGCATGGAGAGACGGGGCCCGCGGTGGGCGTCATCTTCGACGGGACAGGCTATGGACTCGACGGCACTGTGTGGGGGGGTGAGGTTCTGGTTGGCGATCTTTCCGACTTCGATCGCGTCGGCGGGCTACTGCCGGTCCGAATGCCTGGCGGTGCGGCCGCCATCCGTGAGCCGTGGCGCATGGCGTGCGCGTGGCTCGTCGCAATTGCGGATGGTACCGATGGCGCGCCGCCCGCGGTTCCGTCATCACTTCAGGCGCAGGTCAGCGTAGCGCACTGGGCCGCGGTGGCCAGGATCGCGCGCACGGGGCTGTCATCTCCGACGACAACGAGCGCCGGGCGATTACTGGATGCGGTAGCGGCGCTATGCGGCATTCGGACGCGAGTTTCTTACGAGGGCCAGGCTGCGATCGAGCTCGAGGCGAGCGCCGATGCGGTCATCCGCGAACGTTATCCGCTGACGGTTGACTGGCAGGGGGACCGGACGGGGGAGCAGACCGCACAGAAGCTCGTACTCGATCCGCGTGACATGATCCTGGCAGTTGTGTCGGATATGGCGGCAGGATGCGCGGTCGGCATAATAGCGGCACGGGTTCACAACGGCCTAGCATATGCAGCAGCGAAAATGGGTCTGCTTGCTGCAACGCGGAGCGGCTTGAATACAGTTGTGCTTGCGGGAGGAGTGTTCCAGAACGTACTACTGCTCGAACAAACAGCCGCGCATATCGTGGAAGCAGGATGCCGGGTGCTCGTCCCGTCTCGCGTCCCTCCCAATGATGGCGGTCTGTCGTTCGGCCAGGCCGCAGTGGCGGCAGCACGTAGCCGGGTTTCGTAGTAGTATGAAGTTGTAAGCTCACATCGGCAGTCAGGTGAATCGATCCTATGTGCCTCGCAATTCCAGGGCAGGTCGTTGAAATCATTGACGAGCAGAACAGGCTCGCTCGCGTCAGTGTGGCCGGCGTTACACGGACAGTGAACATCGGGCTGCTGGACAGCGACGACGCCGGCAATGGTGGCGTGTCACCGGGGGATTGGGTGCTCATCCACGTGGGCTTCGCGATTTCCAAGGTGGATGAAGCCGAGGCTGCCGCGACTCTAGAGATGCTGGAGCAGTTGGGGAATTGCAGCTACGAGGCCGAACTGGAGGAGTTCCGGTTGAGCGCAATCCAATGAGTGCGCCCGTCTGTGATGGCGCAAATGCAGGGGCGACCGGCGGTCGCCCTGACACCGATGGTGAACACCATTGCATCACGTGTTCGGACGAGGGTGTTCCGATGCGAATCGAGGAATTGCTCGACGCCGGACTGGCACGATGCGTCGACACGATGGACCGGCGCAGTGAAGTGATGACCGCGCTGGTGGGCGATGTTGCCGTGGGTGACCTCGTGCTCGTTCACGCCGGGACCGCCATCCTCCAGCTGCCTGACGCCG
This sequence comes from Gemmatimonadaceae bacterium, assembly GCA_050998035.1. Lineage (GTDB taxonomy): Bacteria > Gemmatimonadota > Gemmatimonadetes > Gemmatimonadales > Gemmatimonadaceae > Fen-1247. Next base: position 9,801 of record JBPCQO010000306.1, read on the forward strand.
AGCCAGGAGAGAGTGCGGCATGAAATTCGTCGATGAGTTTCGGGACGCGGATATCGGCAGAAAGCTATCGGAGCAGATAGCAGGTCTGGTCGAGCCGGGCAGGCACTACAAGATCATGGAAGTGTGCGGCGGACATACACACACCATTTATCGCTATGGCATAGATGACCTGCTCCCGGAGAACGTCGAGCTGGTCCACGGGCCGGGCTGCCCGGTGTGTGTCATTCCGATGGGCCGGGTGGACGACGCGATCGCAATTGCGCGCAACGCGAACGTGATCTTCACGTGCTTCGGCGACATGGTCCGCGTGCCTGGTGGACACGGAACTCTGCTGGAGGCGAAAGCGGAGGGCGCTGATGTCCGTATGGTCTACTCGCCGCTGGATGCGCTGCGGATCGCCAAGGCAAACCCCGATCGTGAGGTCGTCTTTTTCGCAATCGGGTTCGAGACCACGGCGCCATCCACGGCGCTCACCCTGATGCGCGCAAAAGCCGACGGAGTCAAGAACTTCTTCTGCTTCTGCAATCACGTATTGATCATCCCGCCGTTGCGCGCGCTGCTCGAGTCGCCCGACCTGCGGTTGGATGGTTTTCTCGGGCCCGGGCATGTCTGCACCGTTGTGGGTGCGCGGCCGTTCGAGTTCATCCCGAGGGAGTACCAGAAGCCGGTCGCGATTTCCGGCTTCGAGCCGGTCGATATGCTGCAATCGGTGTACATGGTGCTCCGGCAGTTGACGGAAGGCCGGTACGAGATCGAGAATCAGTACACGCGCATCGTGCCGTACAATGGAAATGTGCAGGCGTTTCGCGTCCTTAGTGAGGTATTCGCGTTGCGTCCGCACTTTGAGTGGCGCGGACTTGGGTTCATTGCGCAGAGCGCGCTCAAACTGTCGGACGCCTACAGCGATTTTGATGCGGAGCTGCGCTACGACGTACCCGGCGTTCGCGTGGCGGACCCGAAGGCGTGTCAGTGCGGCGAGGTGCTCAAGGGCGTCATAAAGCCGTATGACTGCAAGGTGTTCGGTACCGCATGCACGCCGGAGCACCCGATCGGGACCTGCATGGTATCGAGCGAGGGGGCGTGCGCTGCTTACTACAACTTCGGTCGCTTCGCGCGCACGCGAGAGTTGGTCTGATGGCTGCGCCGCCGATCAGCACGGCCCCACCGGTTCAACCGCCACCAGATGAACGAGAGCGCGACGCTCTCGCCAAGATCGCGCGCGTGCGTGCGCAGACGCCGCGCTTCCGCGATGAGCGCATCACCATGGCGCACGGGGCGGGCGGCAAAGCCACGACGTCGCTCATTCAGGGGCTTATCGCGCCCGCTTTCAAGTCGAATTTGCAGTCAATCGTGCTGAATCCGCTGGACGATGCCGCTGTCATCGAAGTGGGTGGGGCGGAGCTGGCGCTCACGACCGATGCATTCGTCGTCAAGCCACTGCGATTTCCCGGCGGCTCCATCGGTGACCTTGCGGTGAACGGTACGCTGAACGATCTCGCTGTCGCCGGCGCACGCCCCGTGGCGCTCACCCTTACACTGGTGCTCGAGGAGGGGTTGTCGTCCGAAGTGTTGCGGGCGGAGATCGAGGCCATCGCGCATGCAGCGGCGGCGGCCGGTGTCGAGATCGTGGCCGGCGATACGAAGGTTGTCGAGCGCGGGCACGCTGACGGGATGTACATAACGACGACCGGGCTGGGTCACCGCGATCCGCGCGCGCGTCTTTCACCCGCGTCGATCCGGCCGGGCGACCGCGTTCTCGTTTCGGGACGCATCGGCGACCACGGCACGGCGATCATGCTGGCGCGTGGCGAGTTCGAGCTGGACGCGCTGATAGAGTCCGACACGCGCTGCCTCTGGCCCGCGGTGGACGCGCTACTGGAGGCCGTCGGTCCGGATCTGCGCTGTATGCGCGATGCAACCCGTGGTGGCGTTGCTTCCGTACTGAACGAGCTGGCACAGGCGTCAGGGGTCGCGATGCTCGTGCGCGAGGAGCGGATTCCCGTGCATCCGTCGGTGATGGGTGCATGCGAGCTGCTGGGGATCGACCCCATGTACGTCGCCAACGAGGGCAAGCTGGTCGCCGTTGTGGCAGCCGAGGCGGCGGACGCGGCGTTGGCGGCACTCCGATCGGTACCGGGGTGCGAGGAAGCGGCAGAGATCGCCGAAGTGAAGGGCGATCCGCCGGGGATGGTGCTGGTGCAGACGGCGTTCGGCGGCCGTCGCGTGATGGATGTACTGGTGGGCGATCCGTTGCCGCGGATCTGTTGAAGGGGATCGGCTAAGAGGACGAACTATTGGTCTGGGGACGACGATCTCCGGAGAACCCGCACGGGTGGAGAGTGGTCATGGGAACGAACGCTAATGGCGGCGTTGATGAGGTTGATATCCTCTGGATATCCGAGGGAATGAGTTGTGACGGCGACACGGTGTCGATAACGGCGGCGACGCAGCCGAGTATCGAGGACGTACTGCTGGGCCTGCTGCCCGGATTGCCGAAGGTCAACCTGCACAACAAGGTGCTGTCGCCAACATTGGGCGGCGAGGAATTCCTGGCGCCGTTCCGCAAGGCGGCGCGCGGAGAGTTGGGGCCGTACGTGCTGGTCATCGAAGGCTCGATTCCCAATCAGCGAATAATCGAAGGCGACGGCTACTGGACCGCGTTCGGGAATGATGAGAACGGCAAGCCCATAACGCTCAACACCTGGATCGACTGGCTCGCGCCTGGTGCATGGGGCGTCGTGGCGATCGGAACGTGCGCCACGTACGGCGGCATTCACGCGATGGCGGGAAACCCGACCGGCTGCATGGGGTTATCCGACTATCTCGGCAAGGACTTTCGCTCGGCCGCCGGTCTTCCAATCGTGAACGTGCCCGGCTGTCCCGTGCAGCCGGACAACTTCATGGAAACGCTCACCTGGCTGCTGTATCAGGCGGCGGGTCTCGCGCCGACCATTCCGCTCGACAGCGAGCTCCGCCCCACGTGGCTCTTCGGCAAAACAGTGCACGAGGGGTGTGATCGTGCCGGCTACTACGAGCAGGGTGATTTCGCGCTGGACTACAATTCGCCCAAGTGCCAGGTCAAGATCGGCTGCTGGGGACCGGTGGTGAACTGCAACGTGCCCAAGCGCGGATGGATGGCCGGGATTGGTGGCTGCCCGAACGTTGGAGGCATCTGCATCGGATGCACCATGCCGGGCTTCCCGGACAAGTTCATGCCGTTCATGGATTCGCCGCCGGGTGGTACCGTGTCGTCGGCGATGAGCAAGACGTACGGGTCACTGATCCGCAGATTGCGCGAAATCACCAATCACACGGTGAACGAGGAGCCGAAGTGGCGCCACAACGGCTCCGAGCTCACCACCGGCTACGATCCGCGCTATCCACATTCGCAAAACGTCCCAGCAAAAGCGCACTAACTGCGCACCAAGCGCACTCACACGGCACCCAGGGCAACCATCATGGCGATAACCACGCGCGAACCGATCGACAAGAGCACCCGGAAGCTGACCGAGAAAAGCTGGGATCCGATAACGCGCATCATCGGCAATCTCGGCATCTACACCAACATCGATTTCGACAACCGGGAAGTCGTTGACTGCTACAGCACGTCGTCGCTCTTCCGCGGCTATAGCGTGTTCATGAAGGGAAAGGATCCGCGTGACGCACACTTCATAACGAGCCGCATCTGCGGCATCTGCGGCGATAATCACGCAACTTGTTCGGTGTATGCGCAGAACATGGCGTACGGGGTGAATCCGCCCCCGCTGGCCGAGTGGATCATTAACCTCGGCGAGGCTGCCGAGTACATGTTCGACCACACCATCTTCCAGGACAATCTGGTGATGGTGGACTGGTGCGAGCAGCTGGTGAAGGAAACCAATCCGAGTGTGCTCGCCAAGGCGGAGCAGACGCTGGCGCCGCACTCGGATATCCACGGCTGCCGCACGATCGCGGATATTATGCGCGCGTTCAACCCGTTCACCGGGTCGATGTACATGGAGGCGCTGCACGTCAGTCGCGTTACGCGCGAGATGTTCTGCCTCATGGAAGGGCGGCATGTGCATCCATCCACCGTGTATCCCGGCGGCGTTGGCACCGTGGCGACGCCGCAGGTGTTCACCGATTACCTCGTCCGCCTCGTCAAGGTACTGGACTTCGTGAAGAAGGCGGTCCCGCTCAACGACGACCTGTTCGACTTCTGGTACGACGCGCTGCCAGGCTACGAGGACGTCGGCAACCGCCGCATCATGCTCGGCTGCTGGGGCTCGTTCCAGGACCCTTACGCAGTCGGCGACTACGACTACAAGAGGATGACGGACTGGGGTCGCAAGATGTACGTGACGCCGGGGATCGTGCTGGACGGGAAGCTGATCACCACGGACCTGGTGGAAATCAATCTGGGCATCCGCATTCTGCTCGGCAGCTCGTTCTACGAGGACTGGCAGCAGGAGCAGACGTTCGTCACGCACGACCCGCTCGGTAACCCTGTAGACAAGCGGCATCCGTGGAATCAGACCACACTGCCCAAGCCGCAGGGACGCGACTTCGATAAGAACTACAGCTGGGTCATGAGCCCTCGCTGGTTCCAGAAGGAAACGGGCGACTACCTACCGCTGGACACAGGTGGCGGCCCGCTGGCGCGACTGTGGGCTACAGCACTCGGCGGATTGGTCGATACGCCGTACGTGAAATCAACCGGCTCGAGCGTGCAGATGATGCTGCCCAAGAGCGCGGCTTTTCCTGAGATGCAGTTCGAGTGGAAGATACCAAAGTGGTCCAATACGATCGAGCGTGATCGCGCACGGATCTACTTCCTCGCCTACTCGGCCGCTATCGCCTCGTTCTTCCTGGAGAAGGCGATGGGCGAGATCCATGCTGGAAAGACGAGGGTGTTCACCGACTTCACCGTGCCGACCGACGGAATCGGATGTGGGTTCCACGAAGCTGTCCGTGGTGTGTTGTCGCACCACATGGTCATCCGCGACAAGAAGATCGCGAATTATCATCCGTACCCGCCCACGCCGTGGAATGCGAGTCCGCGCGACATGTACGGAACGCCTGGGCCGTACGAGGATGCAGTGTCGGGGATGCACATCTTCGAGGAGAACGGACCAGACAAGTTCCGCGGCATAGACATCATGCGAACGGTACGAAGTTTCGATCCGTGTCTGCCGTGCGGTGTGCACATGTATCTCGGAAACGGCAAGACGCTCAAACAGGTTCATTCTCCGATGCTAGGGCTTGGCGGATGAATGATGTCGAGGCACGGGCGTTGGCGACGCGAGTTGAGGATCAGCTCGCGGCGCTCGACTCCGCATTGGATCCATCGGCGCGCGTCGTACACAGCGCGGCGATGGATGCTGTGGGATCGCGCGTTCAGCTTTACGGCGAGGGGCTCGCCCGAATGCTTGCGATCGTCGCGCGCCTGTCAGAGCCGGCGGTCGCCAACACACTAGCTGCAGAGTTCACCAGGGACGAGCTGGTTGGGCATCTGCTACTGGTGCACGATCTGCATCCGGAGCCGGTCGCAGTGCGCGTGCAGCGTGCGCTGGATGAAATGCACGAAGAACACAAGAAACAGGATGGCCGGGTTGAGTTGGTGGAGTTGACCGCAACCGGAGCCAGACTTCGCGTGGTCGATGCGGGTAGCGGCTGCCACTCCACGGGTCCGGAGTTGCAGCGCGCGGCCGAAGCGGCGTTGCGAGACGCTGCGCCCGAGTTAATGCGGATCGACACGGAGATCGCGAGCGTCGAGGCGCCCGCCGTGCTGGTCCCGCTGGTCCATCGCCGCATGGATACCATGCAAGCAATGGAAACGACCGCGTGACAACCATGCCGGTGAACGTTGGGGCGCCCGGTGGTCGCCCTGATGAAGAAGCGATTGACGGAGTTCCACGCGAGGACCGGATCCGCGGCTCTCGCCTCGCGCGGCTCGCGGGCGCGCCCAGGGTTCAGCCGACTGTCAGTTCGAGCAACAGTCCTACCGGATGGCCGACCGGGGATGCGCACAGAACTCAGCCAGCGAAATCCGATGCCGTGGGTTTTTCCGAGTCAGCCGCACTCGCTCGGGCCGACGACGCGTTGGAGCAGTGCGAGCTCTGCGCATTGCAGATTGCATCGGAGCACCAGCACCTGCTCGACATCGGCTCTCAGCGCCTGCTGTGTGTCTGCCGCGCCTGCATCATTCTGTTCGATAACAAGACATCTGGCGGTCGCCGATACAGACGGATGCCAGATGACGTGCGCGAGGTGGTCGACTTCGCGCTGGACGATCCGCTCTGGGAGCGCCTTGGCATCCCGGTCGACATCACCTTCTGCTTCCGTAGCACGACGGCCGAGCGCGTCGTCGCGTTCTATCCCGGACCTGCTGGCGCCGCTGAGTCGATGCTGCAACTGTCAGCGTGGAGCGAGATCGAAGTACTGAACCCCGTGCTCGATGCGTTGGAGCCGGATGTGGAAGCGCTTTTGATTCACCGGGCGCACGGTGAGCGCAGCTACTGGCTCGTTCCGGTGGACGCGTGCTATCGACTCGTTGGCGTCATGCGGACGGGGTGGCGTGGATTGAGTGGCGGCGAGGAAGTCTGGGCTGCGCTCGACTTGTTTTTCAATGATCTTCGGCGGCGTGCCACGCTCGTCGACCGCTCGGGCATGCGTGTCAATAGCCCTTATGTAAGGGCGACCGGCAGTCGCCCTGATGTACCGGCAATCGCCGGTCGCCAACTTACTCACGGAGAATAACCATGCCAGTCGAAGACAACATCAGAGTAGGCAAGCCGCAGGTGAGCATCGACTTACCGTCGCACACGGCCGGCACGCCGGAGGGGAACAGCCCGAAGAAGCAAAAGGGTCTTCTCCCGGATGAGAAGTCCAATGCGTCGCGCTCTACCGGCATCAACGCGAAAGCGCGTAACCCTATCCTTCCGACCATGCCGAACCTGTCGCCCGCGTGAGTGCTCCGCCGTCGTCCGTCCCAACGAACGGGGTGAGTGGCGTGAGTGGCAGCGCCCCGGCGTTGAGTCACGAAGTCATCCCCTCATTGTCGTTTGCGATCGACGACGCGAGCGTGTTCCAGTACGCCGCTGTGCCGACGCTGCGGTTCCGCGTCAGCATCGGGACGGAGCACGGCGAGGCTATCCGGTCCGTGATGCTGAACGTACAGATCCGCATCGCGCCTGGGCAGCGTGGCTACGACGATGCGACTCGCGCACGACTCGTGGAGGTGTTCGGTCAACGCGAACAGTGGGCGACAACGATGCGTACACTGCTCTGGACGCAAACCACGCTAATGGTTCCGGCGTTCACGGGGAGTACCACCGTGGACCTCCCGGTACCGTGTACTTATGATTTCGATGTGGTCGCGACCAAGCTGTTCCACGGAATCAACGATGGGGACATCCCGCTCGAGTTCCTGTTCAGCGACACGGTATTCTACAGCGGCGAACAGGGCCAGCTGCGTACCTCGCGTATCAGTTGGGAGCGCGATGCGAGCTTCCGGCTTCCGGCCACACTGTGGAAGGCGATGATGGCGCACTATTTCCCCAACTCGGCGTGGCTGCGCCTGTCGCAGGATGTATTCGACCGACTGTACGCCTACAAGACGCAACATACGCTCTCCAGCTGGGACGAGGCGGTGACCGCGCTATTGACCGAACGCGCATCGGGTAAGGCTGACGCTGAGGGCGACCGGGACATTGAGGGCGACAGCCGGTCGCCCCTACGAGGCACATGGACGCGGTAGCGGCGATCGCTCGGGCGGTACTGTACGAGGGCTACATTCTGTGGCCGTATCGGCGCTCGGCGCTCAAGAACCAGCAACGCTGGACGTTCGGTAACGTCTTTCCGGAGAGCTGGAGTTCCACGTCAGGCACCAACGATCCCAGCAGGCGCGGCACGACTGTGCTCGTCGAAGGTGCGGCCGACGCCACGGTCGACGTGCGCATCCGGTTCCTGCAGATCGTTGACCGGCAAGTCGCGAGATGCACCGCGGCAGGGTTAGAGGATGCCGAAGAGCTGACTGTCGCAGGCGAGCGTTATCTCGCGTGGGAAGAGGCGACAGAGCGTGAGGTCGCATTGCCGAGTTACACACTCGCCGAGTTGCAGACTCCGCGGCTGGTCGCTGTCGATATCGCAGCAGGATCCGAAAGCGAATCATTGATCGAGCGCGACGGTGTTGTTGCCGGTGCGGTGCAACGGCGCTGGCATCCACTCGTGGGCTCGCTCGAGGTATTTACGGAGCGCATTCGCGATGACCTTTATCGACTCGCTGCGCGCGTAGTGAATGCGACGCCGTTCGCACGCGGTACCCGGGCCGAAGCGCTGGCCAACTCGATGATCTCGATGCACATGGTGCTCCGCACGAACGGCGGCGCATTTGTGTCAACGCAGGAGCCGCCCGAGCCGCTCAGATCGCTGGTGGAGAGCTCAAAGGCTGACGGACTGTGGCCCGTGTTGGTGGGACAAGCAGGTGTACGCGACACCATGCTCGCGTCGCCCATCATTCTCTCCGACTACCCACAGATTGCGCCCGAAAGCCCTGGCGATCTCTTTGACGGCGGCGAGATAGATCAGCTTCTCATTCTGAACGTGCTCGCGCTGACCGACGAGGAGCAGTGCGAAATGCGTGACTCCGATCCACGCGCGAAGGAGATTCTGGATCGCTGCCGCTCGATGTCGCCGGAGCAGCTCATGAGCCTGCACGGCATGGTGCGTGGCGTGGGTGAGATACACGAAGGGCGTGGGCTCAACACATTGAGTGACGTACAGAGTGACCTGCATGATCCGCGATGGCACGCGGACTCACTACCATTTGGCAGCCAATGATGAGCGAGCATATCGATGATATGGGGCATGGTTTCGCCCCAATGCCGGAGAGTGCGCTCGGGGGCTGGGCCGAGATCGGAGCGCCCGCGCCAACGGTCGTGACGACTGCTGATGGTATCCAGCTCCGTCGCGGCGACAAGGTGCGGCTGCACCCGCGCGCGGGCGGTGGCATGGTCGACATCGCGCTGGACGGAAAGGTTGGGATAATCGAAGGCATCGATCAGGAGCTTGGCGGCGACATACACCTCTCCGTCACAATGGAGGACGATCCCGGCCGCGACCTGGGCGACATGCGCTACCCCGCACATCGTTTCTTTTTTCGGCTGGACGAGATCGAGCCGTTGCCGCGCGCGCCGGGCGGGAGAAGGCCGAGCATTCTCGTTGCCGGAATCGGAAACGTTTTTTTGGGCGACGACGGGTTCGGCGTCGCCGTCGCGCGCAGGATGAGCGAGCGTCCTGTGCCCGAGGGAGTGCGCGTGGTCGATTTCGGAATTCGCGGGCTCGACCTTGCCTATGCGCTGCAGGACCCGTACGACGCCGTAATCATGGTGGATGCCGCACCGCGTGGCGGCGCGCCGGGCACGTTGTACGTGATAGATGTCAGCACCGACGCTGAGGGCGAGGTCGCGATGGATGCGCACGGAATGGATCCGGTGAAAGT
>JBPCQO010000037.1:0-10202 GCA_050998035.1 Gemmatimonadaceae bacterium
TGAGCCGTACGTCCCGGTCATGGAGCGTGGCAATGGCGATGCGCTCCGCCTCGATCAGTCGCGCGCGGTCGATGGCTTGCGCGCCCTGATGCCCAACCGCGAGGAAGAAGGCCCGATCTTCTGGTGAAAATGTGCGCGGTGCGGCAAAGGTGAACGACATTGACGCCACGACATCTGCCGAGACTACCAGTGGTATAGTGGCCACCGCGTGCGCGCCGAGGCTGTCCCAGATCTCGGCTATTTCAGCATAGCGCGTGAGGAGCCCGGCTGGACCGTCGCGCGACTCGATAAAGATTGGCTCACCCGTTCTGAGGCATTCGGCTGCGGGACCCGCCTTGGTGATTGGGAAGCGCTGGTATCCATGTTCATCGAGCACGGTCGGCGTGAGCCCCGTTTGCCCTACGATGATGGCATCATTGGTCATCGGCAGCCGCACGGCGAGCAGTGCGGTGAGGGCTCCGGCCGACGCGCCAGCTCCGCCCACCAGCACTGTCGCAACTTCGTCCACGGTGAGTGCGCTAGCCAGACCCGCTGTGAGCGCCTGAAGCCGCGCGATGCGGTCCGCGGTTAGCTCGGCTTCCTCCGTTCGCTCCTCAAGCTGGTTGGCCGCAGCCTGTAGCTCCTCTGCCTGTGCCTCGAGTTCGACCGCCTGATCCTGAAGCTGCTGATTGGACAGCTCTAGCTCGAGCGCCTGCTCCTGAAGCTGCGCGTTCGCCGCTTCGACCGCCTGGCGCGCGCGCACATGTTCCGTGACGTCCGATCCGTGCGCGACTACGCCGATCCGTACTCCATTTGAATCCGTGAGTGGCTGATACACGAAGTCGACGAACCGCTGCTCGGGCTCTGCATTGGCCGAACGAGCGAGCATGAGGGGGATCTCGCGGCCAACGAATGGAACTCCCGTAGCCAACACTCCGTCGAGCAGCTCTATAAAGCCCTGTCCTGCCACCTCGGGAATCGCATCGAGCACGGTTTTCCCGATGATGTCGCGGTGACCCACGAGTTCATAATAGGCCTCGTTTGCCAGTTCAAATACATGGTCCGGGCCGCGCACAGCACCCAGGAACGCCGGAGCCCGGCGGAACATATCCAGCAGTCTCGCGCGCTCAACTTCGAGCTGCCGGACCAGCACGTCGCGTTCGGCCTCGAGCCGTCGCGCAGCCACACGTTCGGTCGTTTCAACCAGGGTGACGAGCACGCCACCAACGCCACCGGAATGGTCCGGGACAGGGCTATAGGAGAGCGTAATGTAGACGTCGTCCGGCGCCTGGTCCGGTCCGTTGCGGAGGAGCTGATACAGCTGATCCTCGAAGCCGATCGTCTCACCGCGGAACACTCGCTCGTAGATCGGCTCGTTGAACGACCACGCCTCGGGCCAGCACTCACGCGTGGGTAGACCGAGGCCCCAGGGATGCTTCACTCCCAGGAAAGGTATGTACGCGTCGTTGTAGATCTGGATGAGTTCCGGCCCCCAGAGCACGACGTTGGGAAACCCGGAGGCAAGGACCGTCCCGGCAATGGTTCGGAGGCTCTGCGGCCAGCTCTCTACCGCGCCGAGCGGCGTCGCCGTCCAGTCAAACGCGCGGCACCGCTCGCGCATCTCGCCCGGGTCAGCGAACATCACCTGGGCAGCGTTCGGATGCGCGGCCGGAACCGACGCCAGCGATGGCGCGACATAGTACTGCGAGTATGTCTCGGGCACCGCAGTCGTATCACTGCCGTGGTTTTCATCTTCCTCGAGTGAAGCCATGTGCCTCATCCTGCAATTGAGGTGCGTGCCCGGGCGGAAGGAGCCGGCAGATCGGCGCGTGCGCTGCGTCATATCAGCAAATCACGGGCTAACGACGCTCGCACCCCTCAACCTGGTGGGCACTCTCGATCCCTCAGAAGCGCTGAACACAACGGTGGGACGGTCTCGCCCGTAACAATGGTAGCACCGTGGCGGCTTGTCGGCCGCCACTCCGCACCCCATCCGAAAGAGCCTAAATGATACAGAGTCCCCGTAAGGCGCTCGGTCGTGTCGCGCGCGGCGGCGCGGTTGCGCTGGTCGCCACTGTCGCCACCACGCTCGCATCGCCGGCTCACGCGCAGACTGCCGCGCGTGCGCTCGGCATCGATACCACCAACTTCGACCGCTCCGTGCGGCCACAGGACGACTTCTTCAAGTTCGTGAATGGCGGTTGGTTGACGCGGACCGCCATCCCGGAGGACGCATCCAGCTGGGGCGCGTTCAACGAGCTGCGTGAGAAGAGCCGCACCGCTCTCCACGGCATCCTCGAACAGGCAGCAGCCTCGAACGCCGCCCCCGGCACGGAGCGTCGCAAGGTGGGCGATCTGTACGCCAGCTTCATGGACTCGGCACGCGTCGAGTCACTGGGCCTGACGCCGCTCAAGCCCGAGCTGACCGCTATCAATGCGCTGACCACGCAGGCGCAGCTCCCGACCGTCTTCGCCCACTTCGCCAGTCTCGGTGTTCAGGCACCCGTCGCGGTAATGGTCGGTCCGGACCAGAAGAGCTCCACTGTCAACATCGTCTCGGTCAACCAGGCCGGGCTCGGAATGCCGGACCGCGACTACTATCTGGCGCAGGACGCCAAGATGGCGTCGGTGCGCCAGGCGTATCAGACCTATGCGACGCGGCTATTGACGCTCGCCAACCAGCCTGATCCGGCAGGGGCGGCGTCGCGCATCCTCGCGCTGGAAACCAGGATCGCCCAGAAGCACTGGGATCGGGCGCGCAACCGTGACCGGAACGCCACGTACAACAAGATGTCCGTCGCGCAGCTAGAGGCTCTGTCACCCGCGTACGACTGGAAGACGTACCTGTCCGCGGCCGGTCTCGGCAGCGCGACCGACGTTGTGGTCCGCCAACCTGATTACGTGAGCGGACTCGACTCCATCATTGCGAGCACGCCCGCGTCCACATGGCGGGAGTATCTCACCTTCAAGCTGCTCGATGGGTACGCCGCCGAGCTGCCCACGGCATTCCAGCAGGCTCGCTTTGACTTCCGCGGGCGCACTCTTTCCGGGCAGCAGCAGGAGAGCGTGCTCTGGAAGCGCAGCGTGGACGGTGTGGAGCGCATTCTCGGTGAGCCGACCGGAAAGCTGTACGTCGCGCAATATTTCAAGCCCGAGGCCAAGGCGCGCATGGACGCAATGGTCCGAAGCCTGCGCGCCGCGTACCAGGTCGGTATCGATAGCCTTGAGTGGATGAGCCCGGCTACCAAGGAGCAGGCCAAGGACAAGCTGGCCAAGTTTACGGTGAAGATCGCGTATCCTGACAAGTGGCGCGACTACTCCGCGCTCACCATCAAGCGTGATGATCTGCTCGGCAACGCCGTGCGCTCCAATGAATTTCAGTACGCCGACATGGTCAGCAGGCTCGGCAAGCCAGTGGATCGCTCGCGCTGGGGGATGACGCCGCAGACGGTGAACGCGTACTACAACGCTTCAAACAACGAGATTGTCTTTCCAGCTGCTATCCTGCAGCCACCGTTCTTCAATGTCGCCGCGGACGACGCGGTGAACTACGGCGCGATTGGCGCGGTCATCGGCCATGAAATTGGTCACGGCTTTGACGACCAGGGACGCAAGTCCGACGGTGCAGGCAACCTGCGCGACTGGTGGACCCTAGCTGACGCGACAGCGTTCGATGAGCGCACCACCAAGCTCGGCGCGCAGTATAACGCAATCAGTCCGATCGACTCCCTGCACATCAACGGAAAGTTGACCATGGGCGAGAACATCGGTGATCTGAGTGGGCTGGCGCAAGCGTATCGTGCCTACCACATCTCACTCAATGGAAAGCCAGCGCCAGTGATCGACGGCTTCACCGGCGACCAGCGCTTCTTCCTCGGCTTCGCGCAGATCTGGCGCACCAAGTTCCGCGATGCATCGCTGCGCCAGCAGCTACTCTCGGACCCGCACTCACCGGGTATGTATCGCGCCTTCGTACCGCTCGTGAACAACGATGCGTTCGACGCCGCGTGGAACGTGAAGCCGGGTGACCGGATGTACCTCCCGCCGGCAGATCGGGTGAAGATCTGGTAGCAGGGTTGGGGTAGTATGATTATGGGATGCAACAAGGGCCCTCACCAAACGGTGAGGGCCCTTGTTGCATCGAACTGTCTATCGCAGCGCGTTCCACACCAGCGGATACGTCGACATGCTCTGCGCGCGATACTGAGGGCGGAATCCGAATAGCACGACATGCCCCTTGCCTTGCTTCACGTCCACCAGTGCTGCCTTCCCTCTTATGCGCTCGCCGCCGAGCAGCCAGCCGGAGAGAAGCGGGTCACCTTGAGCTGGGTATCGCGCGACTGCTGTCGCGCGCGCTGGATCGGTCACCTCGAACGCTGGACTCCCCTCGAACCAGACTGCGGATTGGGGCGAGGTCATCCCAGCGGCGAGTGAATTCGACCGATCGAAATCGACCCGGAAGAGCGATCCGGGAGCGTAGAAATCAGTTGGATGAAGGCCAGCGAGCACGTCCTTGACGGGAAGCGAGAGTGCATCGATCGCGTAGTCGCTCGCTTCGTTGAATGCCACCAACGTGCCCCCTGCACTCACGAATGCTGAGAGCTGCTTCGCACCGTCGGTGCCGAGTCCACCCTTGAGCGAGTCGGGATAGGCGCCGCGTGGGCCGGCGGCAATCTGTCCCGCATTCTGATCCGGGAGGATTATCGCGTCGAAGCGTGCACCGAGGTTGCCCGCACGAATGTCCTTTGCCGTGATCATGGTGTACCGAATGTGGTACTGATCGAACACCCAACGGGTCCAGCCTTCATCCATCGATGGAGACCAGTTCTGGAACATTGCGATGCGACGCGTCTTACTGTTGGTCAGGCCGTTGGCGACCCAGGGAATCGCGCGCACTGGCGCCAGCGCCGTGGATGCGACTGCCACCGAGTCATGTACGAGCGATACATCGAAGCCGTACAGCAGTGGCAACGTGTGCGCAGTGACGTCGTAAGGCCGCTTTGGCGGACCTCCAGGATATTCGTGAAGGTTGGGATAATGCTGCGCTTCGAGCAGAGTCTTCGCGAATGCAGCGTACGGTTGCCCAGTGTACACGATGTAGCTGCCGGCGGGGAATTGCTTTCCATCCCCGCTGAACGCGGAGCTCGCGCGACGCACGTCCACCTGACCGCGCTGCAGAATGCGGAGCGCGGTATTGATCGCCGTGTCGCGTATGGGTTGCGCTGGAATCACAATCGTCGCCGGCCAATCCGCGCGACCCGGTGCGCGGTTGCCCATCACGGCGTCGCGCTCGACCTGAGAAAAACTGTGCAGCCATTCGGCGCGATCCACGGCCGCCTGCGTCAGCAGCGCCATGCTCGCTGCGGTCTGGTAGCGAACTATGTCACCGATTGTCCACTTTCCACCGGGCCACGTGGTGAGGAAATCCACTCCGGTCACCTTTGGATCTACATTATATCCCGGGCGCAACGAGTCGAACGCAACTGTGATCGGCGAGGCGATCGCAGCGCTGGCCGTCTCAGTGAGGATGCGAATCGCGCCGTGATAGTGCTGGAACGCACGCGCGGGCGTCCATGCGTCGTATGAGGTGTTGTTGGCAATCCCCGTAAATCCATCAGCCGTCATGCGCCACGTCATCGCCTTGCCCATCTGAGCGACACCAGCGATCAGGATCGGGTCGATGTTGGGTTCGATTGGGTCCATGTACGGCGGAATAAAAATCCGCGAACCCGTCGAACCCTGCTGGTGGATGTCGTTGACGATCTGCGGATGCCACTGATCGTACAGGGAGTCGATGACCATCTGCGTCTCGACCTGGGTGAACGCGTACCAGTCGCGGTTGTTGTCGTGTCCGGTGTAGTGATGGTACAGCACCGGCGGGCCGGTACCTTCCCACGGCTTACCGATCGAGCCGCGATACCAATCGCCGACGATGTCCACGCCGTCGGGGTTGAGCGAAGGCACGAGGATTACGAGAGTGTTGCGCCGGATGGCGCGCGTGGCCTCATCCTCACCCGAAACGAGCCGCTGCGCCAGTACGAGCGGAGTGAGAATGCCACCCACTTCCGTCGAATGAATGCTCGATGTGACGAGGACAACGAGCTTCCCGTCGCGTTCTATCTGCGCAACCTGACCGCCAGTTGTCAGCCGCGGATCGGCAAGCAGGCGCTGAAGATCACGATAATGCGCGAGATTGGCGATGGTTGAGGAGTCGCCTATATACGCCGCGAGGAAGGGTCGCCCAAGCGTCGTCTTTCCAAGGGTACGGACCTGAATTCGTGGCGATGCCTTCTCAAGCGCGTGAAAATACGCTACGACCTGTTTCCACTCGGGAAGCTTTCGATCAGTGCCAGGCTCGAAGCCGATCACCGACGCCGGTGAGGGAATCGACCGAGCTGGCCGAGCTACTGTTGCTGTCGATTGCGCGACTATGAACGATGGTGTGAATGAAAGAGCGATCGCGAAGGCGGTCAGCGCCGAGAGCGGACGAGTGCGCACGATAGGAGTGGCTCCTGGTAAGAGTGGGGCGACATTTGTACGTTGCCGCTACGGGCTTCGTTGGCCGCGGAGCTGCACGGCAAGCGCAGTCAGGCCAGCCCCGCTGCCCATTCCGGCGAAAAAGAGTATCAGAACGTCCACCACACGCACGTGGTCGAGAGCCTCATACGCTCCAAAGATGGCGAGCGCTACTGAGAGCAGCGTGCTTAACAGGGATAGTCGCTCACGACGCGTCACTACGACCTCACCTCACTATGATACCGGATGGTCCGCACACAGGTAAAGCGTGCGCAGCCGAACTCACCGCGATTGGTCTGACTTTGCTCCTCGTCAACATGGTGTTGAACGCCGCAAGGTCACCGGTGTCGATGCTCTGCCAGCTCGTCATCGCGGTCTGCAGGTTGGAGCAATCGGTCACGTAGGCCAGCTGCATCGGTTCGGTTGGCGCGATGTCACCGTTCTCGAGCGCGCCGAGCTGGCCGTTCATCGCGCCGTTGATGGCCACGAAGCTGGGGGGAGCCGCTGCAACGGGTGGTCCGCTGCGGCCACGCGCGCCAACAGTACCGCTCAACGCTGCAAGTTTTGCATCCAGCGCAGTCGCCGCAGCCACGACATCGGACGGGCCACTCCCGTGCGCGTACTCCGCCAGCGCGTGGCGCACCGCGGTGATCTGGTTGTAGTCATCCCATGACGCCTTCGCACCAGCGTAGAACTTCATCTGGAGATCGTGTTGCGCGATCAAGTCCGATTCCGTCGCTGGCGAGCGCGGATCGTTCTTCACCGTGACGTGTTGCGTGTAGCTCTTACCGTCCACCGTGAGCTTGAGCGTGTACGTGCCAGGGAGCGCCAGTGGCCCTTCGGGCGATGCCGGTGTCAGGGCCGGATTGGCGTTGATCTCGAAACTGTGGACGAAGGCTGGCGGTGCGTCATAACGAAGATCCCAGTTCACGCGATTGGTGCCGACGCTGGTCGGCATGGATGTTGGCGGTGCAAGCCAGAAGTTCGGCTCCGGCGGCGCTGCGGCTTCGGTGACCGGCGCGGCCACCGCGCTCGACATGTGCCGCACCACTGCCCCAGACGCGTCCATCACGTCAAGCGTGATGTCTTTCGACGGCGTTGACGCCAGCGAGTAGTAGATGATTGCGCCATCAGGTGGATTGAGCGCGTGCGGCACTTCGGGCGGAAACGGTGTGTCTGCGTTCACGTTGCGGCGCACGCGGATAGCGTCAGTCGGCTCAAAGAGATGCGCACGTTCGGTGGCAACTGCGGGCGTCATCTGCCGCAGCACGGAATAGCCATCCAGAACCCAGATCCCGCGCCCGTAGGTGCCGATCACCAGATCGTTGTCGTGCATCGTGATGTCGCGATACGACGTATTGGGCAGGTTCAGCATGAGCGATTGCCAGTGGTCCCCGTCATCGAAGGAGACGTAGATGGCGCTCTCCGTACCCGCGAACAGAAGTCCCGTCTTCTTGGTGTCCGCGCGAATGACGCGCGCGAAGCTCCCACCCGCTTCACCCGTGCGCAATCCGGTCACAATTCGCGTCCACGTCTTTCCGTAGTCGTGCGTGCGATACAGGTACGGCGTGTAGTCGCCCGTGGTGTGGAGATCGACAGCGACGTATGCCGTGGCCGCATCCTGATGCGACGCATCGATCGTTGCGATGTCTGCGTTCGCGGGATACGGCAGCCCCGGGATCGTGACATCCGCCCACGTTCTGCCACTGTCTCTGGTGACCTGAATCAGGCCGTTGTTCGTTCCAACCCAGATTGTGCCCGGCGCAACGCTCGATGGTGAAATCGATTCGATGGCACCGCCCACGGGTGGTCGCGCGCCTGGAGTCGCGACACCGGCGGCCGGTACGGGTGGTGGCGGGTTCTTCGGCAAGGTCAGATCCGGGCTCATCGCCTTCCAATGTGCGCCCCCGTCCACGGTGGCTACCAGATACTGAAATCCGGCGAGCAGCTCGTGCTGGTCCCACGGTGCCCACACGATTGGTTGCGAGAATGCCGTCCGCAGCTTCGCCGCGGGATCGATCGCCGGGCTCACGTTGATCCACTGCTCGCTCGGATACGTGATTTTAACGATGCCAGAGCCGCTGGCGTACACGATGTTTGTGTTGAGTGGATCGGGGACGATTGTCCCCCACTCCCACCCCGGCACAGGATTCCAATCCAGCGGTGTGATCTCGCCCAGGTTGCCTCGGCTCCGGCTCCGAATGGCACCGGCGTCCTGTTGCGTGGCGTACACCCAGTATGGGAACGAGCTGTCGGTGGCGAGGTGGTACACCTGATCGGTGGACTGATTGTACCACGAACTCCACGTACCGCCGCCGTCCAGCGAGATAGTCGCGCCCTGATCGGCGCCAAGCAGTATCCGCTGACCATCGGTAGGATCGATCCACAACTGTTGCGGATCATCACCTCCAGGTGCGCCCTTGAATCCCGTGAAAGTGTTGCCTCCGTCTGTGGATCTGTAGCTCGACGTGTTTATGGTGTAGACGATGTCGGGGTTTTTCGAGTTGACATAGACACCCGAGTTATAGCCACCCTGCCCATTCGCGATGCGCTTGTCCGCGGCATCCATCTGCCGCCATGTGGAGCCGCCATCATCGGAACGGTATAGGCCGAAGTTCCCGATGAGGAACATCCGCTGAGCGTTGGTATTCATCGCCACCGCGACCGAAGTGCGTCCGTTGAGCGGTGGCAAACCGCCTCCGGTGATCTCCTTCCACGTCACACCTTCATCAATTGACTTGTACAGTGCGGTGCCCGACGGTGCGTTCGCTGCGTTGCCCGTCGCGCCGCGCGGCGGAGGCGGGCCGGGCGCGATGTAGTGTCTGACCGTCGCCGCGAGAACGACGTTGGGATGATCCGCGGCCCATGCGAGCTTCTGGAGCCCGGTCTCATCATCGATGTACAACGTTTTGGTCCACGTCTTACCACCGTCAATGCTACGAAAGACGCCGCGCATGTCGCTCTTCGCGCGCACGTTTCCCTGCGTGGCGATCATCACGAGATTGGCGTTGTGTGGGTCCACCAGGATGGACGGGATCTGCCGCGTCTGCTCCAGCCCGATATGCTGCCACGTCTTCCCGGCATCTGCCGACTTGTACATCCCGTTGCCTTCATTGATACCGCCACCCGTGATCAGATCGCCAGTGCCGACGTAGATGACGTTGGGATCTGACGGCGCGACCTCCACGGAACCGACAGACGAGACATCCTTGACAGAATCGAAGACGGGGAACCACGTGCTGCCGGCGCTCGTGGTCTTCCACACGCCGCCCAGCGGAAGGCCGATGTAGAACACTGGTTGGCCTGGCACACCGCTCACCGCCGAGACACGTCCGCCGCGGAATGGTCCGATATTGCGCCAAACCAATCCCGAGAGAAGGTTGGGCTCGACCGGTCGGTTTGCGCCGAGCGTGGACAACCCGATCAGAAGGAGAGAGACACCCGACAGCCAACCGGCAGAAGGACCACGCTTACCCATTTTGATACACCCTCGTGACGAGAAGAACATTGTTCGCGACAAGCATACGGACGAGAAGAGGGAAACGATAGCCGGACATCCACTGTGCCGCGCGCGAAATAGCCTATATATGGATCCATGACACAGGAAATTCCCGCGCTGCACGACGGGCTGACCACCGCAACGGCAGAGACTCCGTTTCTGGCACTCGATCTCATTCGAATGGACCGCAACATCGCTCGCCTGGAGC
>JBPCQO010000159.1:0-4285 GCA_050998035.1 Gemmatimonadaceae bacterium
CGTTCTCCGGCAGCACCGTGCCACCCGGCCCATCGCGTTTCTCGCGCTCCTGCGCGACCGCAGCCCGCACTTTCTCGTCTATGTCCTCATGGTTGCTCGCGTAGTAGTCGCTCAGTTGCGGCAGGAGGGCGAGCATCTGCTCCGGTGGCAGGTACGTCCCGCCGTGGATGACATAGCCAGCGGGGGTGAGGAAAACGGTCGTCGGCCAGCCGCCCTGATTGTAGCGGTCGTTGATGTCCGGTCGCAGGTCGTTGTCCACGCGGATCGGGATGTACCGCGCGTTGATCAGCGCGGCGATCTCCGGCTGATCGTACGTCGTCCGGTCCATCACCTGGCACCAGTGGCACCAGGCGGTGCCGGTCGCAAGGAGAATTGGTTTCTCCTCCGCCTGCGCGCGGGCGAACGCCGCCGTGCCCCATTCCTGCCACGCCACGCCACTTAGACTATGCTCACTGACCATCGCTGTTCCATTCCATCGTCATACCGGCGCATGTGCGCCGCCCACCCGATCAGAACCAATACCTGATGAACGACACGATGATTGTACTCGCCCCGGTCATCCTTTGGGAGCACAATGGAATGGCGAGTCAATCAGTTGTCATGACGGTGGGCCGGTTCCGGGGCGGCGGGAGCGGGTCGCTGCACGAGGCGGATCTGATCGGCTGTCACATCGGCGAGCGCAACCGTCTTCCCCGCGCGGAAAAACTCAACGGTATAGAGCGTCGGCGCGTGCATCGCGTCCACGACCACGCCGGTATCGCCGGAGACCAGCCCGACGCCTTCCGGCAACTCGGAGGGAAAGAGTTTGTCCGCGCTTAGCGGCGTCAAGAGTGCAACCGTATCGAAGTCGTGGATCATGCGATGTCCCCTCGTCCGTGGCCTGCTTCCGGCATGCGATATTCACTGCCATTCAACGATACCATGCAGCGTGCGCATTGACGCTCTTCGCCGACCGGCAGTAAGAAAGTCATCCAGTTCGATAGCGCGCCCATGGCAACGGGACTATCGAAGCGGCAATGTTCACGGATTCGGCAAGGGTTCAGTATTCGGCATGTGCGGCATTGGGAATCGCTTGCGGCCATCAGAAGTGCATCACTGCACGGGGGCACGTCGAACTGATAAGGAGTGAACGGAGCATTCCGTGGGATAATTCAGCGACTGTTCGACATATTGATAGCCGGAAACTCTATACACTGTTCTACTAATAGGGTAAATTGTTCAAGAACTCCACTTACGGACCGAACGTGTACGTCAGGTTTTACGCATTATCTCAAGTGCAGAGAGGTGAATATGCAAGCGTCCGAGACGAAACTTCAACCACTGATCGAGGGAACGAAGCAGTATGTAGTGCCGCTTTTCCAACGCTCATATAGCTGGGATCGTAAAGAGTGGGAAGTGTTGTGGAAAGACCTCATTGAGCTCTATGAAATGGAGAATCCCCGGACGCATTTCATGGGTTCGATCGTCACGATGCCTGCAATTTCCGTCCCGGAGGGTGTGACCAAGTTCCAGCTTATCGATGGTCAGCAGCGACTCACAACGATTTTCATCCTGCTCACGCTATTGAGAGACAAGGCGAGAGAACTTGGCGAATCACCATTGGCCGACGAAATCAACAACACGCTGCTGGTCAATCCCTACAAGTCTGGGACCGATTCATACAAACTATTGCCGACGCAAGCAGATCGAGCGGCGTTCTATGCGCTGATCCAGCACGATAAAATGCTTGCGGAAAGCCGGATCACGGAGGCTTATCTGTACTTCGATAGGCAATTTAAGCAGAAGCAGCCCGACATCCGAAGTCTCAATCGGATCATTTCGAGCACTCTCTCAGCGGTGAGCATTGTGCTCGATGCCGACGATAATCCTTATCTGGTCTTCGAGAGCCTGAACGCCAAAGGGAAGCCGCTCTCGCAAGCCGACCTTATTCGCAACTATGTGTTCATGAGGGTGCATATCGATGAGCAGCAGGCCATTCACGAGAAGTATTGGAAGCCCATGCAAGATGCCCTGGCCGATAATCTCACCGAGTACATCAGGCACTATCTGATGAGAGGTGGCGAGGTTGTACGGCAGAACGATGTGTATTTCGCCCTTAAGTCGTCGGTTGGCACCGGCGATGTCCTCGACAAGCTTAGGGATATCGCCCAGTTCGCCAAGTATTACCATAAAATGCTGACACCGGCAGCCGAGAGCGACGATGATATTGGCTCCGCATTGGCGCGGTTGAACCGGATCGAAGTTACCACAGCCTATCCGCTCCTTCTCAACTGCTATGACGACTACGAGGCGGCTCGCATTAGTCGGGAGGAGTTCTTGCAGATACTCGCGGTGATTGAAAACTTCATGATTCGACGATTCGTGTGCAACATCCCGACAATGGGCCTCAACCGCATGTTCGCCGCCCTGTATTCACAGGTCTCGCAAAGAAGCGGACCCGGTTTCGTTGCCAACCTCCGGGGCGTCCTGCAAGCGCGCGGATATCCGAAGGACGACGAATTCCGACAGCAACTTATCAGCGCCAAGCTGTATGGGGTCGGGGAGCGGGCAACGAAGACTCGCTTGATTTTGGAGACGATGGAGCGATCCTTTGGTCATAAGGAGCAGGTGCCGTTTGGGAACCTCTCCATTGAGCATGTCATGCCCCAGACGCTCACCGAATGGTGGCAGCACCATTTGGGCAGTGAATGGGAGATGACCCGTGAGCTGTATCTTCATACAATCGGGAACCTCACCCTCACCGCCTACAATCCGGAACTCTCGAACGACGATTACCCCACTAAGCGCGCGCGCCTTGAGATGAGCCATTTGGAATTGAACCGATATTTTGCGAATGTGGCGACATGGACGAAAGACGACATCGAACGGCGCTCCCATGTTCTCGCGGATGCAGCTGTGGGTATCTGGCCGTACTTCGGAGACAGTCAATCGCAGCCATCCGATCCAATAAACGTTACGGGAACGACACCGACCGGTCTCTCGATTCTCGGGCAGCATTTCAGTGTGCAAACGTGGCGGGACGTGCTTGAGCAGACCATGAACACGATTGCGGAGCTTGAACCCGAGAAGTTTGAGCAGATCACGCAACAATTCCCGCGTCTGGTTGGCTCCGATCAGAAGAAGTTCCGAGCCATTCGCGAACTGAAGAACGGATTCTTCGTCGAAATGCACTTGAGCGCCAAAGCGATACAAAGCTATTGCATTCAAGCTATTGAAAGCATTGAACTGAGTGCAGAGGACTGGCAAGTAACAGCGGCGTAGCCTTACCACGACCAATCAGCAAACCCCTACACTGCTCTACAATATAGCTCAAGCCTATGCATAGGTATGGCTGGGGAAGTTTCAAACTGCCTTATCTCCTATCCCCCGTGCGCGCGTTGACGCTCCCGAGGTAGCGCGGTAGCATTGAGGGGCCGTGCTGAGGGAACACGCACCACGCTCATGGAACTGCCTGAGAGTGACCGCTTCCGACCACCGCCGGTTGGACGCATCCGGTTATCGTACGCACAGATGGGAGTACAACGGAATGGCAACGGCGCCACAGCCCACGACACTCGGCGCGCTCCGCGCGAGCGGCTATCAGGTTCTGCCCGTCAAGGCAGAGATGCGCAAGAACCTCATCGAAAACATGCGCGCGGGCGAGGAGTACTTTCCCGGTATCCTCGGCTACGAAGAGACCGTTCTGCCGCAGATCGAGAATGCCATCCTCTCCGGGCAGGACATCGTCTTGCTCGGCGAGCGCGGCCAGGCGAAGACGCGGCTCGCCCGCTCGCTGATCAACCTGCTCGATCCCGCCGTCCCCTACATCGCCGGGACGGAACTGAACGACAACCCCTACGCGCCCGAATCCGCACAGGGCCGCGCCATCGTCGCGGAGCAGGGCGACAAGACGCCGATTGACTGGTTGCCGCGCGACCGGCGCTACGGCGAGAAACTCGCCACGCCGGACACGACGATTGCCGACCTGATCGGCGAGGTGGACCCGATCAAGGTCGCCGAGGGGCGCTATCTCTCCGACGAACTGACGATCCACTACGGCATGGTGCCGCGCACGAACCGGGGCATCTTCTGCATCAACGAGCTGCCCGATCTCGCCGAGCGCATTCAGGTCGGCCTCCTCAACATCATGGAGGAGCGCGATGTCCAGATTCGCGGCTACAAGGTGCGCCTCGACCTCGATATGTACATCGTCGTCTCTGCCAACCCGGAGGACTACACGAATCGCGGCCGGATCATCACGCCCCTCAAGGACCGCTTCGGCTCTGAAATCCGCACCCACTACCCG
>JBPCQO010000206.1:0-32443 GCA_050998035.1 Gemmatimonadaceae bacterium
GCCCTACGGGCCGGGGATGCTTTGCGCACACGGTAGACTGACACACAGTCCACCCTGCTCTCCCCGGGCCCGTCCAATTGGACGGGCCTTTTTTTTTCTCTCTCCATGTCTCTCCCTGTCTGGCTCCCTGACTCCGGCAAACCCGGGAACCCGCACCCGCCCCACACTCAGAATCGCGCTCCCCAACAAGGGACGGCTCGCCCAGGACACGCGCGAGCTGTTCAACGATGCGGGGCTCGAAGTCCGGGCTCTGAGCGAGCGGGCCCTGACGGCCTCACTGGGCGAAGAGTTCGAGGCGATCTTCGTGAGGGCCCAGGACATCCCCGAGTTCGTCTGCGACGGCGCAGCCGACGCCGGGATCACTGGTTTGGACTTGGTGGCGGAGAGTCGCCGCCCAGTGGAGAGCCGGCTGGATCTGGGATTTGGCCGCTGCCGGCTGGCGGTCGCCGCTCGCGAGGAGAGTGGCCTCACCTCGCTGGATGATCTTGCCACTGGCGCCCGCGTGGCCTCCGCCTTCCCCAACATTACGGAGCGATTCTTCCGTGAGGCGGGGCACGAGATCACCGTGGTGCCGGTCTCAGGGGCCGCGGAAATTGCCCCTCACCTGGGCATCGCCGACATTATAGTCGACCTGGTCTCTACGGGTTCTACGCTCAAGACGAACGGGCTCCGTGAGGTAACTACCATCATGTGGTCGACGGCACAGCTGGTGGTGGCAAGTGATCGGAGCGGCTGGCCAACGACCAAGGAAGTGGCTCTGGACGAACTCGCGACGGCTCTGGAATCGGTGATTGCGGCCCGGGGCCAGCGTTATCTCATGGCCAATGTCCCGCGCGACCGCCTCCACGAGGTGCGCCAGATAGTCCCCGGCCTGAACGGACCCACAGTGATCGACGTTCTCGACGGGGGCAAGCATGTCGCCGTACACGCGGTGGTACCGGCTGCAGCGATATATCGGACTATAGCCTCGCTCAAAGCCCTTGGTGGAGAAGGCATCCTGGTGACCCGGATAGAGAGGTTGATGAAGTGAAAACTACAGACAACGAACGTAAGATAAAGTTTACACGCGGTGTTTCCTCACTGACGAATGTTGAGAAGGATTTCCTTTTTCACCGCTCTACCTCCAGTGATGATGAGGTTCGACGAACGACGTCTGAGATTATTAAGGACGTGATAAAGCGTGGCGACCTCGCCTTGCTCCACCTTGCGACCAGGCTGGATAGAGTCTCGCTCTCGGCCATCGAAGTACCTCGCGAGGCTTGCCGAGTGGCACTTGGCCTACTGGACGTGGGTCTGAGGAGGGCCATGGAAAGATCCGTGCGCAACATCGAGACGGTGCAGTTGGCCGCGATGCCTGTGGCTCATGAGACGGAGTCCGAGCCGGGCATAGTTATAGGTAGGCGCCCAGATCCGCTGGACCGAGTAGGAGTGTACGCGCCCGGTGGTCGCGCGACCTACCCGAGCAGCGTCTTGATGGGAGCTGTGCCGGCCCGGGTGGCTGGCGTTCGGGAGGTCGTGCTCTGTTCGCCACCC
Source organism: Gemmatimonadaceae bacterium (assembly GCA_050998035.1). Taxonomy (GTDB): domain Bacteria; phylum Gemmatimonadota; class Gemmatimonadetes; order Gemmatimonadales; family Gemmatimonadaceae; genus Fen-1247. Next base: position 1,534 of record JBPCQO010000206.1, read on the forward strand.
GGACCGGACGGCCTTCCGTCAGCCGCGGTGCTGGCCGCCGCTGAGCTGGCGGGCGTGGATCGGGTATTTGCACTGGGCGGTGCGGGAGCAGTGGCGGCGATGGCGTACGGCACTGAAACAGTTCCACGGGTGGACAGGATAGTCGGCCCCGGGAACGCCTACGTTGCGGAAGCCAAGCTCCAGGTCGCCGGAGTCGTGGCTATAGACTCCCCCGCAGGGCCCAGCGAGCTACTGGTCATCGCCGATGCCAGCGCTGACCCATCTGTAATTGCGAACGAGGTGATGGCGCAGGCGGAGCACGATCCGCGAGCCGTTGTGGTGACGGTAGCGGTGGGTGATGGGGGCGTTGCAGACCGACTTCTGGAGGCCATCATGATCGCGGTTCCAGCCCAGTCACGCCGGGACATAGTAGCGGAGTCGTTGAGCTCCAGGGGAGCGGTGCTGGAGGCGGCGGATATGGATGAGGCAGTCGCGTTCGCCAATGCCTTCGCGCCCGAGCACCTACTGTTGGCCACTGCCGACGCACGGGCGGTGTTGCCGCGCCTTCGGAATGCTGGAACGATCTTCGTTGGTGAGACGAGCTCGGTTGCATTCGGCGATTACATGACCGGCGCCAACCATGTTCTACCGACCGGCGGGCTGGCGAGATCGTATTCTGGACTCTCGGTGCTCGATTTCATCCGCTGGACCACTTACCAGATTATAGATGCAGACGCCGCCAGACGCCTGGCGGGAGACGTTGCGACTTTCGCTGACGCCGAGGGGCTGTCTGCACACGCAGCATCAGCGCGGAAGTGGAGTGTCAGTGGGGCGGGGAATTGAGTTTATGAGCACGAACAACATCCAGCGCGATCAGAGCTCGATCGACATTGCACGGGCTACCTATCGCTCGATCTCGCTGTACGCACCCAACAGGGCGCCGGCGGCGATTGATCTGAGCGACAACACTAATCTCTGGGGCGTACCGCCGGAAGCATCGCGCGCCATTCACGACGCTGCTTCGGCCACCGTGACCCGCTACCCTGCGCTGTACGCGGCAGATGTGAAGAGCGCGATTGCCGAGTACGTTGGCGTGTCGCCCGACATGGTGGTCACGGGGTGCGGATCAGATGACGTTCTCGACTCGGCTATTCGCGCGTTTGGCGAACCGGGCGATTGCGTGGCTTATCCCGATCCGTCATTTGCGATGATCCCCATTTTCGCGCAGATGAATGCACTGACCGGCATCGCCGTTCCGCTCACGGAAGCGTACGACGCTGACGCTGATGCGTTCATCGATGCCGACGCGAAGATTACCTATCTCTGCACCCCGAACAACCCGACTGGCGCGTCGTTCTCGCGCGCGGCAATCGAGCGGATCGTGCGCGAGGTACATGGTGTGGTGATCATCGACGAGGCATATACGGAGTTTGCGCCTCACAATTGTCTTGACCTTGTAGACCGCGCCGATGGGTCGTCGCGCATCCTTGTGAGCCGCACCATGTCAAAGGCGTTCGGGCTGGCGGGGCTGCGAGTTGGTTACGCAATTGGTCATCCTGCTCTGGTCGCGGAAGTGGAGAAGTCGCGTGGGCCGTACAAGGTGAACGGCGTGGCGCAGGCGGCGGCCGTAGCCGCGTTGTCCTCTGATCGAGAATGGGTGGTGGATCGCGTTCATGATGCTATGGCTAGCCGCGACCGGCTCTCGGCTGCATTGCGTACGATGGGACTGGAGCCGCTACCGAGCGACGCCAACTTTGTGCTCGTTCCTGTGCCCGACGCAATCGCCGCAGACAAGGGGATGCGGGAGCGGGGTATCGCTGTGCGCCCGTTCGTTATGTTGCCGCGCGTTGGAGACGCGCTTCGCATATCCATCGGTCCGTGGGACATGATGGAGAAGTGCGTCGTCGCACTGGGCGAGGTACTCGCGTGACGAGCGTAACAACAACGAACGTAACGATTTTCGATTACGGGGCAGGGAACCTGCACTCGCTCGCGAAGGCGCTCGATGTCGGAGACGATGTCAGGGTTATCCTGGAGCAGGATCCCGTGGCCGCGATCAATACCGATGCACTGATCCTGCCAGGTGTTGGTGCATTCACCAATGCGGCGGAACGGCTGGAGAGCGGGCGGAGCGTGATGCGCGATGCCATTCTGGCCGGCCTGCCGACGCTTGGGATCTGCCTCGGGATGCAGCTCCTCTTCGACGTGAGTGAGGAGGGGCCCGGCGCCGGGCTCGGCGTAATTCCGGGACGAGTTCGGCGGATCAGCGCTCAGCGCGTTCCACAGATTGGCTGGAATAGTGTGGACACCATGGATGACGCGCTACCCGAGATGGCCTACTTTGCAAATAGCTACGTTTGTGAGCCTGAGGATGAAAGTGTGATAGTCGGCTACACCACACATGAGCGCGACCGATTTGCTTCCGCAGTTGCACTCGCCAACACGATTGGAGTTCAGTTCCATCCGGAGAAGAGCTCGACGGCGGGCGTGCGATTCGTGCGCGAATTTGTACGCGGGGTGATTCGCGGGGATCTGCGATGATTGCGATCCCTGCTATCGATCTGCGCGAAGGCGCATGCGTGCAGCTTGTGGGTGGTTCGTATGATGCGGAACAGATTCGGCTGGACGATCCTCCAGCAGTGGCACACCGGTGGAAATACGCCGGCTTCAGCAGACTGCACGTTGTGGATCTCGACGCTGCGACTGGACGCGGGAGCAACGACGAGGTGGTTCGCGAGATCCTCCGCGCTACAGCACTGGAGACGCAGGTTGGCGGTGGCATTCGTGACATCGACCGCATTGAGACGCTGCTGGAAGCTGGTGCCACGCGCGTCGTGCTCGGAACACGCGCCGTTGAAGATTCCAATTGGCTCGCACAGATTGCAGAGACTTTTCCCGGCACCGTGATAGTGGCGGCCGACGTGATGGACCGCTTCGTAGTGACTCATGGGTGGGGACAACTCACAAAGCGACACATCAACGATCTTGTGAGAGAGCTGAATGCGATTCCGCTTGCCGGGATAATGGTGACCGCGGTCCACATGGAAGGGCGGATGGAGGGAACCGACTTGCCGCTGATGGAAGACGTTGCGGAGGAGAGTGAGCACCCAGTTTGCGCCAGCGGTGGTATCGGTACCATTGGTGATTTGCGTGCGCTGGCAGATACCGGTGTTGCTTCTGTGGTGATCGGAATGGCGCTCTACACCGGCGCACTGGATGCGAATGCAGTTGCGGAGGAATTCACCGAGTGGGAAGAGTGAGGATATCGTGAGGATTTCAGAATGACCGGAAAGAGCGTGGTGGAGCGCGCGACGCGCGAGACGCAGATTCGGCTCGAGGTGGAGCGTGGGGGACAGGGGGAGGGGGGGGAAGGGAAAGGCGACATCGTCACCGGCATTCCGTTTCTCGATCACATGATGGTGACGTTCGCCAGATATGCTGGGCTCGACGTGACGCTTCGCGCACAGGGTGATCTCAAGCATCATACCATCGAAGATGTTGCGATCGCGATGGGAACAGCGGTCGCTGAAGTCATCAGCCCGACTGCAGCACGGTATGGTGAGCGGACCATTCCGATGGACGAGGCGTTGGTACAGGCATGCGTCGACATGGGCGGCAGACCGTACTACAACGGACCGTTGCCGAGTAAGCTATACGACCACTGGATGCGCTCCTTCGCCGACAACGCACGGGCAACTGTTCATATCCGCGTACTTCGCGGCGTGGACCGGCATCACATGGTTGAGGCTGGTTTCAAGGCGCTCGGTCTCTCGCTACGCGACGCTATGCGCGAGAGTGACTCTGGTGCCGTGTTCAGCACCAAGGGTACCGTCTCGCTGAAGGTGAAGTAATGCTCACTCGCAGGCTTATTGTTTGCCTCGACGTGAAGGATGGACGCGTGGTGAAGGGAACACGGTTCGTGAATCTGCGTGAAGTGGGTGATCCAGTTGAACTGGCTGCACGTTACGAGGACGAGGGTGCTGACGAGATCGTTTTCCTGGACATATCAGCGAGCAGCGAGGAGCGCGGGACTCTGCTGGACGTGGCGCGGCGCACGGCGGAGCGCCTGTTCATCCCACTTACTATCGGCGGTGGTGTGCGTGGCGCCGAAGACGTGGCGCGTGTTCTTCGCGCTGGCGCGGATAAAGTGAGCCTCAACTCCGCGGCTGTCGCGCATCCGGAGATACTCACTGCCGCGGCTGCGTTGTTCGGTTCGCAGTGCGTTGTTGCGAGCATCGACGCGAGACTGGTTGATGGTGAATGGCGCGTCTTTACCCACGGCGGACGCACGTCCACCGAGCTCCTCGCCGTCGAGTGGGCAAGGGAATGCGTAAGGCTCGGTGCGGGCGAGATCCTTCTCACAAGCATCGACCGGGATGGCGCGCGGAGCGGGTACGATCTGGAGCTGACGAGCGCTGTAGCAGATGCGGTTACGGTTCCTGTCATCGCTTCCGGCGGTGCGGGAAAGGCGGAGCACATCGTTCAGGCAATCCGTACTGGACATGCCGATGCTGCACTGGTTGCTGGCATACTTCACGATGGGCTCACGACCGTCGCGGAGATCAAATCACACATGCGCGGTGCACTCTTGCCCGTTCGCGAGGCAGCATGAGCGAAATGTATCTTCAAGCGGTTGCGGAGGTCGCCAGGGTTGCGGGTGATTTCGCGATGTCTCTCTATGGCAAGAACGTCGCTGTTGACACCAAGGGCGACGGCTCGCCAGTCACCATCGCGGACCGAGGTGCGGAGGAGCGTGCCCGCGCATGGATCGAGCAGCGCTTCCCGGATGATGGAATTCTGGGCGAGGAGTTCGGCGATGTGCGGCCGGACGCAAAACGCCGATGGATCATCGATCCGATAGACGGCACCAAGAGCTTCGTTCGCGCGGTTCCGCTTTGGGGGACACTGATCGCGGTTTCAGAGGGCGACGATGTGTTGGCCGGATGTGCGTACTTTCCCGCCGTTGCTGATATCGTCGTGGCGGCGACGGGAGCTGGATGCTTCTGGAATGACGCGCCGTGCAGCGTATCGTCCAACAGCAATCTTGCGACCGCTACGGTACTGGTGACCGACGACACGTTTCCGGATCGAGAGCAGCGTGGCGTGGCGTGGCGCAAGTTGGCATCGCGCGCGGGCGTGGTACGGACCTGGGGCGACTGTTACGGATACATGCTGCTCGCAACGGGACGCGCCGATGTGATGGCCGACGACGTCGTCTCGCCGTGGGACGCGGCGGCTCTGTACCCAATCATAACCGAGGCCGGTGGTATCTTCACCGACTGGAAAGGGAATGCCACCGCATTCGGAGGCGACATCATCGCGACCAATGGGGCGCTGGGTAACGAAGTGCGAGACATTCTCATCCAATCTTGATGAATAGCGTGATTGATATTGTGTTGAATCCGGACGACCTCGACTTCAGCAAGAGCGGCGGTCTCGTCACGGTCGTGGCTCAGGATGCGGTGACTGGAGCAGTACTGATGGTTGCACACATGGACCGTGATGCGCTGAACAGAACGATCGAAACGGGCGATATGCACTACCGCTCTCGCACGCGCGGACTGTGGCACAAGGGTGCGACGAGTGGAAACGTTCAGCGCGTTGTCTCGCTCACATCCGATTGCGACGGTGATGCGATTCTCGCACTCGTAGTTCCCGCGGGTCCCGCGTGTCACAATGGCACCGTGTCGTGCTTTGATGGTGCCGCAAGCGGTGACGCTCTCTCCGCGCTCGCAGCGACAATCGAGCTGCGAACGCAAGACGCACAGCATACATCGAGCTATACGCGGCGGCTTCTGGAGGATCGCAATCTCCGGCTCAAGAAGCTAGGCGAGGAGACTGCTGAGTTGTTGGTCGCGCTCGCCGACGAGGACAGAGAGCGTGCTACGGAGGAAGGCGCCGACCTGTTATACCACATGCTCGTGGCGCTCAGTGCGGAGAGTGTGACGCTGGATGATGTAAGACGAGTACTGGCAAGGCGGACGACGTGAAACAGATCGCCGTATTTCACCCGACTCGGCGGGCCGAATGGTAAGTGTGTGCTCCTGATCGGGAGTTGTCATCCTTTGCATCAGAAACTCTCCAGCAGTTGCCGACTCACCTTGGTCGTGTCGCCGACGTAAGCCCAGTGAAAGTTCTTCACGTACTTCCTCGCCGCGGCCTGCACCGCCTCCGGCGTTACCGACTTCAGCTCCGCCACGAATCGGGCTGCATGTCTGTAGTCGCCTTGGTACAGTTGCGAGCGCGCCAGGAAATCGGCCTGCGATCCGTTGGTCTCATTGTCGAGAAAGTACTGCGTGATGAACTGCAGCTCCAACCGGTCGAGCCCTTCGTCGGTCACTATCTCCTGCTTGAGCTGCTTGGTGAAGGAGCGCATGAGCTTGAGCGTGGTATCTGGAGCGACGGTCGTCACGTACAGCCCCGACACACTCGCCGCGCGCTCAAGAAACGGTGCATGCACGTCGTACGTCAGATTCTGGCGCCCACGAATCTCGGCGAACATCTGCCCCGTGAGCACAGTCGCCGCAACGCGCAACGCGGTGTAATCAGGCGATGATGCGAGCGGGCCGGCGAAGTAGCCGAGTATGTAGTTGGTGGGAAGATCGCGCTGCACCACGACGGAAGAAGTGGGTGTCACCGGCATCGGCGCCGGTAACGTCCACTTGTATGTTCCGGCTGGAAGCTTTCCCAATGTCTGATGGATCAGAGCCTCGAGATGCGGACGCGTGACGTTCCCGACCACGACGACCAGCAGCCGGGATTTCACTATTTGTGACTGTTCGTACACTCGCAGATCCGCGGCCGTTATCGCGCGTAGCGATTCCTCCGTTCCGGTAATCGGGGTCGCGTACGGATGCCCGACGAAGGCGACGCTGTCGGCCAGATCGGACGCGAGCTGATCCGGATCGTCCCGCTCCTGGCGTACCGCGGACAGTGCCTGCGCGCGAACAAGCTCCACCTCGGCTGGCTGGATCGCGGGGTGCATAAGCCGATCGGCGAATATCGCCCAGGTGGAGTCGAGCACGGAGGTGATCGTGCGCGCGCCGAACAACGTCCAATCCACCGATGGGGCGACTACGAACTCGCTTCCTAGAAGTGATGTTTTGCGGCGCAGTACCGCCTTGGGATAGTTGAGCGTGCCGCGCTCGGACACCGTCAGCAGAAACGGCTCTATGCCGGCGTTGGCGCGTGTGACCTGGCGCAAGCCGCCCAGGAGATACACGTTCGCCGCCACCACGTTATTGGACACGTTGCGGCGCAGAATGACAGGGATTCCGTCCACGCTGAAGCTGGACGTGAGCGTGTCGGCCGCGGTCTGCGCTGCAGCCGGCACGCTTGCAGCGCTAGTGACGCACAGCACGGCCGCGACGAGTGAGAGGCGGCGCGTCATCAAGTATGTCATTATGCGCATCATCACTTTGACGCTCCCATTGCCGGTCCCATTAGATCTGCCTGCATCAGTTTGATCTCCTGCCGTCCCTGCGGCGAGATCAACACCCCCGTTATGTGCGGCTTGCCGATGATGTACTTGTCAGCGTATGCGCGCATGTCACCAATGTTCTGTTGCGCCATGTTGTCCACGTAGCCCATGTAATATTCCAGACTCGCGACGCTCCACCAGAATCCGAGGGTGTGCGCAAATCCTGAAGCGCGCTCACGATCGAACGCTGATGTTACCGCGCGATGCTCCTGCGCCGCCTTGAGCTCTTCAGGATCGAAGTAGCTCGCATCATCCAGCTTCTTGATCTCAGTATCCAATGCCGCGAGCGCCTGGCGCAGCTTTGCGGGCGTGGTCTGTCCGCTGATCGTGATCGGACCGGTATGGTTGAGCGTGTAATAGCCTACGCCAACGCTCTGCCACAGCCCGGAGTCTACCAGGCGCTGCTGAAAGCGCGAGCGCGGGTCGTTCAGCAGATCGGAGAACACATCTGCTGCGTATGTCGACTTTGGATCTCTACCAACACTGGGCCCCTGCCATTGCAGGAGGACAGTTACCGCATTCACCGGCGCTTCAGCAACTACCGCGTCGTTCGCTGTTAACGGCGGTATCGGAGGGGTTGGATCTGTCACGAACGGATCAGGACCGCGCTGCCAGCTCCCTAGCTGCTCGGCCGCGGCCGCGAATATGCTGTCCGGATTCACGTCGCCCGAAACTATCATGACCGAGTTGTTCGGGATGTAGTACTTATGCTGGATGTAGCGCATCTTCTCCGGCGTTACCGTGGCAATCACCTTCCGGTCGCCGATAACATTCTTCCGTGAGTAGTTGCCCGGATACAGCTTCGTGTCCATCTGCCGCTGCAATTGGAAGAACGGACTGGACTCGTTCCGGTCATACTCGCCGATGACCACCTGTCGCTCTACCGCGAGTTCACTCTCCAGGAAGAGCGGCGAGCGAAGAGCCGGGGTGAGCCACTGGATCGCGCCTCGCACCGAGTCTGTCGGAACGGTGAGATAGTAGCTCACGGTCTCTTCCTGAGTGGTTCCGTTGAAGACTGCGCCGAGCTGGGCCGCACGGTCCAGATACAGATCGCTACGCGGGTATGCCGCGTTGGCCCGGAAGAACATGTGCTCGTACATGTGTGCGAGCCCGGCATATTCTGGAGTCTGCGTGAACGAGCCATTGCGCACGTTCACTTCCACGGTTGCGAGCGGAACACCGTGGTTCTCCACCACGATCACTTCCAGTCCATTGGGGAGCACGCGCCGCTTGATGATCTTCTCCAGTTCCGTCCGCTGCGCCTGCAGTGCCATCGGTGAAAGAGCAAGCCCAAGAGCAAGCCCAAGAGCAGGCCCGAGAGTAACGAACGACAGTAGCGCCACTGCACGGCGCGCGATTTTCAACTCCATTTGCCTCACTTGCGTGGAAACACCAGATCGGGAAGAGCGGCCCGAACGCCGTATATTTCAGGGTCTGTCGCCCTGATTGTAAGCTATGAGCCAGCAGAATACCGTGCAGAACAGTCTACAGAAAACCATGCAGGACTCACTACAGGACTCACTGCCGGACACCGTCCAGCGTGCGTCGTCGCCTTTACTATATGATGTGCTGGTCGCCGCACGACTCGATCCGGCAAGACTAACGCGGAACGAGCAGATTGCTCCACACACCACTTTCCGTATCGGCGGGCCGGCGGACCTCTTCTACACCGCTACATCGGCGGATGATCTGGCGCTCGCGATTTCCGCGGCCCGGCGATTTGAGATTCCCTTTTTCGTTCTCGGCCTTGGCGCCAACATCCTGGTCGGCGATCGTGGATTCCGTGGTCTGGTCATCCGCAACGCTGCCCGGCACTTCCACTTCGGTGACGATGGCGATGGCGATGACCATTGCGAGCTGCGGGCCGAGAGCGGTGTAACGATGGGCGAACTGATCCCGGAAGCCGTCGCGCGGGGTTGGTCGGGGCTGGAACACTACGTTGGAATCCCCAGCACCGTTGGAGGGGCGATCTGGCAGAATCTGCACTTCCTGAGTCCCGCCCCGGAGCGTGAGCGGACGATGTTCATAGCCGAAGTGGTTGAGTCGTGTGAAATCCTGAGTGCTGAAGGTGAACGCGAAACTGTGGGACCCGACTACCTCGCCTTCGGCTATGACGATTCGGTTTTCCATCATCGGGCCGACTGGGCGCTTGCCGTCACCTTTCGGCTATCGCGCGGTGATCCCGCGGTGATGCACCGCATCCTGCAGGAGAATCTGAGCTGGCGCGGGGCTCGTCACCCGTGGCTCCAGTTCCACCCGTCGGCCGGATCGATCTTTCGGAAGATCGAGGGCGTCGGCGCTGGCAGACTGGTGGATCAGGTCGGGCTCAAAGGGCACCGGATCGGCAGTGCGCAGATCTCACACATCCACGCCAACATCATGGTCAACCTCGGCGGCGCGACGGCCCGGGACGTACGCGAGCTGATCGCGCTGGCGCAGAACAGCGTCAGGGACAAGCTGGGCCACGAGCTCACCCCTGAGATCGGCTTTATTGGAGAATTCTAGAGCCCTCCCGTGACTGCCTCGGGCCACGTAACTAAGTGTAGTCACATGTGGAGCTGCGGCTTTACTGTCCTTATCTGAGGTCCGGGTATGGCGATTGCCTTAGAACGAGTAGGCCTCCGCTGTTTCCCCACCATCTCTCGCGAGAGCTTTTATATGCGCTTTTCCAAAGCACTAATCATGGCCAGCGCCGCAGCAGCAGTCGTCGCATGCGGAAAGAGCAACAACGCCGCCACTGATACCACAGGCACCATGGGCGGCGCCGGCGCTACCACTGGCGCGATGAATGGCACGGGCGCGATGACTGGCACCACCGGAGCCACAGGCTCGATGGGGACCATGCGCGACACCGGCATGATGCGCGACAGCATGATGCGCGACAGCATGCATACCGGCATGATGCGCGATACCATGCACAACGGGATGACTGGAACAGGGATGACCGGCACCAGACGCCACCCATAGCTCAGCTCGGAACTGAGGCGCCAGACGAACTTAGTGCGATTGGTTGGAGTGCTAGGCCACCCGAACCGCGCTAACTTCGTCGCATGCCGGAAACGCACCGGGACCTCGTTGTAATTCGCAATTTCGCCGACTCTATCTCGGCCCACATCGCGCAGGCTGCGCTCGACGCTCACGATATTCGCTCCGTCATCCTCGGCGACGACGCGGGTGGTCTGTACCCGGCACTCACCTTCGCCCACGGTGTGCGACTCGCGGTTCAGCACGCAAACGCGGTGCGTGCTCTGCGGATCCTCGATGCTCCGGCAGGCGAGGCCGACTGGTCCTGAGCGAACCGGGCGGAAGAGTATCAGCAACAGTATTTCGAGAAACGCGGAATTTCTATCTGCCACATCGGTTAGTCTCACCACCATTGTGATGCTCGACCCCAAGGAAGACACCTTTACGCTCACGCACTCCTCCGGGAGTAGCGCGAGCGTTACGTCATATGGCGCACAAGTCCTGAGCTGGATCGACTCGGAAGGACGGGAACGACTGTATCTGAGCGAGCTTGCCCACTCCGATGGCGGCACGGCCATCCGCGGTGGCATTCCGGTCATCTTCCCACAATTCGGGGCGGGGCCCCTCCCCAAGCATGGCTTCCTCAGAACGCGCCGCTGGTCCCTCGCCAGCCACTCGGCATCCGCTGCCACCTTTCGCATCACCGACGACGAGAGCACGCGCTCGCTCTGGCCGTATCCGTTCCTGGCAGAGCTCACGGTAGAGCTGTCCCGCGCGTTAAGCGTCAAACTGACCGTCACAAACACCGGCGAATCCCGCTTCACCTTTGCTGCGGCCCTGCACAACTACTTCGCTATAGACTTGATCGATGCAGCACGGGTCCGGGGTTTGAGTGGCCTCAGCTACATCGACAAGACAGCTGCCGGCACACAGAGCGTCGAGCTAGCGCCGGAGCTACACATAACCGGCGAGACCGATCGCATCTACATCGCTGGCCCACGACAGCTGTCCATTCGCGGCGCCGTCGGCCTGAGCTCCACCGCGATCTCCGCGAGCGGCTTTGGCGACTGGGTGGTCTGGAACCCGTGGCAGGAAGCGAGCAGTGGGCTAACGGACATGCGTCCGGAAGACTATCGCCACATGCTATGCGTGGAAGCCGCTCGGGTCATCGAGCCAGCAGCTCTTGAGCCCCGGGCTGCGTGGGTCGCAGAGGAGATTCTCAGCGCCACCTAGCGCCACTCCAGCGCCATTTGAGCGCCCCTTGCACATAAAAAGCGGCTGGCCGGGATTGTACAGGGGCGACTCCTCTCGGAGAGCGCCCACTGTACCATCTGCTTGCCCGGTTTGGTTAGCTCTTCCGCTTGGCACTCGCCCGCGCGGTCTTCTCCGACCACTCGTCGCCTGCGATGTGTTTGTGCTTCTCCGCATCCTTTACCTGGCGGGTCTTCTCGCTATTGAGATCGGCCTCATCATGCTGCGTGCGGCCACTGAACAGGTGACTCTCCGACGGTGGAGCGTGAACGCGCGTTTCCTCTGCTTGCTCCTGCGGCCCCGTCTCGCACGTCGCCGGTTTGTGCGCCACGTTGGCCCCGCCAGCCGTCTCGTCTATTCCAGGGTGGCTCCACGCGGCGGCAATCGCGTCTCTGGTCTTGTCGCCGTGCTGGCCTTCGCCATGGTCCTGGGCTCCCTTCTGATGGCCGCCCGTCTTCTTCGTTTCTCCCATCTTCTCACTCCGTGAGTGATTGTTGTTGAGCTGCCTAATCGGGCAATGCCTGTGCCGGCCGAGTGGGGAATCATGACTTTTACCATGTGTACGGGAACATGGGCCGCGCCAAGCACTATATTCACCAGCCGTCCATTCCCTTCTCAATCCCTCGTCCCGCCGCTGTGATCCTCGTTTCAGTTCTAGCTCCTGCCCTGGCCGCTTTCTCGCTGGCCGGCACCAGCCCTACGTCACCCACATCAGCCTTCCAGCAGCACTCGGCCACCGCGGCTCAGAGTGATTCCAGCCACAGCTCAGGGAAGAAGAAGACAAAGTCAAAGTCCACCAAGTCTGGCAAGTCCAGCCCGACGGCGGATGCTGACCATGTGACCCCACACCATACGCCGCCTGCGCCCGCTTTCACGGTCACGCCGCTCCCCAATTCCATTCTCCCCGGTAAGCGCGTCGTCGTGTACTACGGCAACCCGCTGTCCAAGCGAATGGGTGTGCTGGGCGAGTACCCGCAAGCGGAGATGCTGGCTAAGCTGCAGCAGGAAGTGAAGGCATTCGCCGCGGCCGATCCGTCCAAGCCCGTTCAGCCTGGCCTGCACCTCATTGTCTCCGTGGCGCAGGGTGCCCCCGGCCGAGGTAATACGTATCGCCTCCGCATGAGAGACTCCCTCATCGACTACTGGTGCAAGCTGGCCGAGAGCAAGGGGTACCTCATGTTCCTCGACGTGCAGGTGGGACACAGCACAGTTCAGTCGGAGCTGCAGCCGCTCATCCCATATCTCAAGCGGCCATACGTGCACCTCGCGCTCGATCCGGAATTCTCCATGCACCACGCCGTCGAGGGGATTGTGCCCGGAAAGAAGATTGGTGTCATGGATGCTGAAGAGATCAACTACGCAATCAGAACGCTCGCCGATCTGGTGAAGCAGAACCATCTGTCGCCCAAGATCCTGGTGGTGCACCGCTTCACGCAGAAGATGCTCACCAACTACCGCGATATCCGTCCGGTGCCAGAGGTGCAGGTCGTCATCAACATGGATGGATTTGGCCCGCCATGGCTCAAGCGCGATTCATACGAGGCGTACGAGCGCATGCAGCCCGTCCAGTTCACCGGGTTCAAGCTCTTCTATAAGAACGATCACCCGATGCTGACGCCGGCGCAGATCGTCAAGCTCGATCCAGCCCCTGTATTCATCACCTTCCAGTAGCCAGATCACTGGTCGCGATTTAGCAGAGCGCAGCGTTGATCGACCAACGCTGCGCTCTGTTGTTTCGTAAGATGGCCGTCAACTCCCCTCGCCACCAAAGGTTTCATGACCACCAGACGTAGCTTTCTCAAATCGGCCGCCCTCGGCGCTGTCGCGCGGAGCTGGTGGAAGCCGGGCTCGTCATGGCCCCGCTCAAGGTGAACGACTTCGCATTCACGTCACTGTCGGACGCTGTTTGACTAGTTCTGCACCGAGGGCTGTGATCCTTGGCCTGTCGCGCAAGGATGTGATCACGATTAGTCTGGCCGCAATCATCTCGGTGGCGGCCGGCATTCTGAGTGCGATCTCTGCGGGGCCGGTGTTCACCTTTGTGGTGAGTGCCGCCGCGCTCGCACTGCTTGCAACTGTGGTGGGCAGCGCCACTGAGAATCTAGGGAACCGCCTCGGCCCCGGCGCAACGGGAGTACTTCAAGCAGCTCTGGGAAACCTTCCGGAGCTGTTCGTCTGCATCTTCGCGCTTCGCGCGGGACTGGTGAAGGTGGTACAGGCAGCACTGGTCGGTTCCATTCTGGCCAACTCGCTGCTCGTGCTCGGCCTCGCGATCCTGGTGGGCGGTCTTCGCCACGGGCCGCAGAGATTTCCTGCGCAGGCGCCCCGCATAACCGCGACGCTCATGCTGCTGGCTACCGCGGCGCTGGCCGTACCCACGCTTGCGTTTGAGCTACACACCCCCGCATCAGCGCACATCGGTGCACTGGATATCGCGTGCGCCATCGTGCTGCTCGCGGTGTTCGCGTCGAGCATTCCGTTCCTGCTCAAGGGAGACCCCACCGTCTGCTCCGACCGCACGCCGGATGATGAGCAACCGGAATCATGGCCGCTCACCGTAGCGATCGGTATTCTGGCCATTGCGGGTGTGGGCGCTGGCCTGGTTTCGGACTGGTTCGTCGAGGCACTCAAGCCCACCATCGCTACGCTGCATCTGTCGGAGACCTTCACCGGCCTGGTGATTGTCGCGATCGCCGGTAACGCTGTCGAGAACGTGGTCGGGATCACGCTCGCGGCGCGCAACAAGATGGATTACGCCGTGAGTGTGATTCTCACCAGCTCGCTTCAGATCGCGCTCGCCCTGATCCCCGTCCTCGTACTGCTGTCGTACGTGATTGGCGGCGCCCATCTCACACTCGTACTTGCGCCGCTGCTCGTGGTTGCGTTGACATTCTCTGCGCTGCTCAATGCCTTCATCGTTTACGATGGCGAATCAATCTGGCTGGAGGGCGCGGCACTGATTGGCCTTTACGGAATTGTTGCGGCGTCTTTCTGGTGGGGTTGACGGCGGAACATACGCGTTGATTGTGTAGGGGTTTCCCTGAGAATTTTTCCAGCTTCCCCTGACTGAACCAGTGCCGGACCGCTCGTAGGTTACGTGTAAGTCGGGTACACACTTCTTCGGTCGGAATCTTGAAACAATCACTGCTAGACATCGACACAATTACGAGTACCGTGAGCAGCACTGTCGACAGTGCTGTCAGCTCCGTTGCCTCAAGACAGGAGTCGCGACGCTCGTTCCTGCGCAAGGGTGCGTTCGCGGCATTTGCGGGTACGGTGCTCGGTGCATGTGGTCCCGCGGCGGTTGCTCAACAGGTAGCAAAGACGCCTCTGGGCAAACTGCCGGCTCTACCGAAAGGTGCGACTGGAACCGACGCATACACGGAAACCGCAAACGTCGCCGCGAGTTCCACACGTGCCGCGGCAGACGCGATGGACAAAATGCACGAATCGGTGATGAAGGCGTTTCCCGCCAAGACAAAGGGGAAGGGAAATCAGCTCTTGCATCCCCGCATGGAAGGAAACGTCAAGGTATTCGATCTCACGGCCCTCAAGGCCCAGTGGGAGACCGAGCCGGGCAAGACCATCGAAGCCTGGACGTATAACGGTATGGTCCCGGGGCCGCAAATACGGGTGCGCGAAGGTGACCGTGTGCGGGTGAACATCAAGAACGATCTCCCGGAATCGACCACCATCCACTTTCACGGCCTGGAGCTACCCAACTCGCAAGACGGGGTATCGTTCATGACTCAGCCGCCGATCAAGCCGGGTGACAGCTACACGTACGAGTTCACAGCGCCGAACCCCGGCTCGCACATGTACCACTCGCACCACAATTCCACCAAGCAGGTGAGCCTCGGTCTCCTCGGCGCGTTCATCATCGAGCCGCGCGACAGATCGACAGAGCCGCACGCGGACGTTGACTACGTACTCATTCTGAATGACGGTCTCAACGGTTTCACGATTAATGGTAAGGGCTTTCCGGCCACGGAACCGGTCGTGGCGAAGCTCGGAGAGACGGTGCGCATTCGCTTCATGAATGAGGGGATGATGATCCACCCTATGCATTTGCACGGGATGCACATGACCGTCATCGCAAAGGACGGGTGGGCGCAGCCTGCACCATGGAAATGCGACACGCTGAACGTCGCGCCGGGCGAACGGTGGGACGTGCTGGTGAAGTGCAACAACCCCGGCACCTGGGCCTTCCACTGCCACATCCTGCCGCACGCAGAGTCGGAGCACGGGATGTTCGGCATGGTGACGGCACTCATCGTCCAGGCGTGACAGTTGAGTGGCCACGAACGGAGGCGTCTCCGTTCGCGGCTCTTGTCCTTGCTGGAGCACCGGCGTCAGTTGGGAGAGTTCTGAGACTTAAAGCCTGTGATGTAAAGCCCTGGTACCTTTAGATGCATGAGGACAAACGTTTCACGCGTCGCAGACCGCGCTGTAGCTGCGCCAGCCAGGTCTGAAGCGATAGCGGATCCAGTCTGGGACGGTATATATGGACAGATAATGGAGGCGGCCGCAGATGCGATCGTCACGGTTGATGAGGCCCAGCAGATAGTGCACTTCAATCGTGGCGCGGAGCAGATTTTTGGCTATGACCGAGATGAAGTGCTTGGCAGCGCTCTGAGCCTTCTCCTCCCTATGCGATTTCGTGGGACCCACCCGGGCTACGTTGCGGCGTTTAGAGAGTCGGCCGAATCGGCACGCCTCATGGGCCATCGGCGCGAGGTCTTCGGGCTCAGGAGAGACGGGGCCGAGTTTCCGGCTGAAGCGTCGATCCTGAAATTCGATACGCCGGACGGGCGGCGGCTGTATACAGCCATCGTGCGCGATGTTACGGATCGCAAGCGGCTGCACCAACAGCAACGATTTCTGGCGGAGGTAAGCAGGGCACTGGGTGGGTCACTGGACTACATCGCAACGCTCGAGTCCGTGGTCCGCCTACCCGTCCCCGCGCTTGCGGATGCCTGCATTCTGGACGTGCTGGATGAGTCGGGACAATCCTTTCGGTTGACCCATGGACGCACGGATCCCGCAGGTAGCTGGCCACAAGCGGCGGGTTCGCTCCCCGATGCATCCGCGACTCAGGCACTATTCGCCTTTTGCAGCGCCTTCACCATCAATCCAGATTCTCCTGGTCCACAGATCGACGTGCTGCGCTCGAAGCGTCCGGAGATCGTGAATGATCTCACGGACGAGTGGCTCCACGCGCATTGCGAAGACTCGACCGGAGTGGCCGACGTGCACCAACTCGGCATCCGATCACTGCTGATTGTCCCCCTGGTCGCGCGGGACCAGCCGCTCGGCGTGTTGACATTGGTAGGGTTGAACACAGCTCGACCGTACGACGCAAGTGATCTGGTCGTCGCGGAGAACTTCGCGGGGCGCGCTGCGCTGGCGCTCGACAACGCGCGACTGTACCAGGATGCACAGCGGGCTACACGCGCCAGAGATGAAGTTCTCGGAATTGTTTCGCACGACCTCAGGAATCCGCTCAGCGCTATCGCGATGTGCTCACGGGTGCTCACCGATACGCCTCCCGCCGATCCCGCTGCCAGACGTGATTTGGCGCGGACCATACACGAATCCACCACGTGGATGTCGCGCATGATTCAGGACCTGCTCGACGTTTCCGCGATCGAGGCCGGCGTCCTCTCGATTATTCGTAGAGACGAGGAGATCGGACCGATCCTGGCGCGAGCAGCGGATCTGTTCACAAGCGCCGCGCTGGATCGAGGCGTTGACATGAACGTGGATATCGACACATCCATACCCACCGTGCATGTGGACGCCGAGCGCCTGGTGCAGGCAATCGCAAATATCATTGGCAACGCGGTAAAGTTCACGCCTTCCAGCGGCACCGTTTCCGTTTCCGCACATAAGCGTTCCGGTGATATGGAAATAGCGATTCAAGATACGGGACGTGGTATGGCCGAACAGGATCTCCCTCACATATTTGACCGTCACTGGCACACGCGCGGTTCCGCTGGCGGAGCGGGATTGGGACTTGCGATCGCAAGAGGAATTGTTGAGGCTCACGGCGGACAGATCAATGTCACCAGCATAGCTGGAGTGGGCAGCCGATTTTCTATCTTGCTGCCGCAGCGGGTGAACCAAGCGTGACGAGAATTGCAACGCATCCGGGCGCAGGGTGCGCGTATGATTCGAGCGTCAGAACGAGAGAGCCCATACCCGGGACGTCGCTCTCTATCCGAACCGGAATTCGGCATCTGTCGTCACTGAGATGTACTCGAATGACTCCTTCACCGTGATATCGCTGAGGATCGCGCACACGCATCTCCATCAGCACCGTGGTGAAGACGCCCACCCCCGTTGTGACCGTGTCCCCGCGCATCACACGGACCGTGACCGGGTTTCGTGACGCATCGAAATGCCGGTTAAACTGATATGTCGTGTCTGGCGTTGATGGCGATGGGAGCGACCTCAGAAAGTAGATGAAGGACAGCTCGTCAAGGGGCGCAGCCGTGAGACTCTTCCCCGTTGCGTTATGAGCGTCCACCCAACGTTGCTCATCTGGATAGATCTCCACGCGCACGTCGCGCGTGGACAGGAAGCGTCGCTCATGCTCATGAAACCGAAGCGCTGCCATACGTACAGGGTCGAGCCAGGACTCAGTGACATCCGACCCCTTGATCGGCCCAATCCCGGCCGTCGTCTTCGAGCGTAACAGATACGTAGCCGTCCCACGCACGTCCACGGGACCTTCGACCGACATCGTCGCCTGGCCGATCGTGCCCACACCGTTGACATGGACCCGATATGTCATCCGCTCACCGGGTACGAACGGAAGAGGTGCGTGCCCCGGGGTCATGCCGCCAAGCACTGAAAGCACCAGCACCGTGGCGAGGGCACCGGTGGTGCAGCGCGCAGTCGCGCTACACCGTGAGAGCGATCTCCAGATTGGCGTCGGGTGTCGTCCATCTCTCTTATCTAGAATGAGACCGTGCCTTCTACCACGAAACCCTTGATCCTGCCACCGTTGCGGATGTCGGTCACAGGGAAGTCATTGTAGTTCTGCACCACATACTCGCCTTTGAGCAGTACAGTGGGAGTCACGAACCATCCGCCACTGACCTGTGTGCGATTGACGGTCACATCGTTCGGGATTCCCAGGAAGCTCCCCTTCACCACGTTGTACCGCCCTCCCGCGTACAGCCTGTCATTGAGGAATCGGTACACTCCCTCGCCAGCGTACTGCCGCCAGGTGCGATCGGTGATCTCAGTTACGGCGCGTCCTTTGGCCTGTTCGGCGTTACCGAAGAATTCGAATCCGCGATACTTGACAAAAGGGTTGATCACGACCGCCGTGAGCTTGCTGCTCTGGCCAGGCTGGATGGATCCAGACCATGCCTGTGCGTCCTCAGTGGAGGTGGTGTTCTGCAGCACGTCGTAGTAGCGCGATCCGGCGCGGTCACCGCTGTAGAGCGTATTGTTGACTGAGCGGGACGTGCCATACACCGAACCCGTCAATCTCACGCGCAGATCGCTGTTGAGTTGTCGGTCAAACCCCAGCTTCCCGAGGAACGTTGGAGATCGCTTCTGGGGAGCGGTGACTTGTCCGTGGATCTCTCCGCCTGTGACACCAGCCATGGCAAGGAAGCCGTTGGCGCGTACATACGCCTCCCCACCAATCTCCGTAGTGAACGCGTCCATGATGTAGTTACCAACAAACGGGTTGTAGATCGCGAGCCCATTGTCAGTGCGGCGATAGTGCTCGTCGCCGTAATCCACCTCGAAGTCACCGACCTTGAGAGTAACGTACTTCATGATGTTGTTGAGCACATCTATGTCAATCGGTGACGCGTCCACAAGGAGGTATCCATCCTTTACCCAGGTGTTCTGGTGGTGCCGGGACGAGAGGTATGTGGTCACCTCGACACGCATTCCTTTCGCGAGCTGGGCGTCGACGTACAGATTCGCCACGGCGTTGTTGAACCCGTGGCCAATGCGGATGAGCTGGTTCGCGTCGACCCCATTCACAACATTCAGAGCGGCCGTGTTGCCGTGTTCAAGCCCCTGAAACTGCCGGGTGAACGCTGCCCCTAGCCCAATCGTCAAATTCGTGAATGGCAGCGTGTCTTCCTTTGGAGCCTCGAAGACGTTGACGCCGCGCTGGTCACGCGGCCGGATACGCTGAATCTGAATTAGTGGAAGTATGGCTGCCGTGGACGTGCTATCCACGGCATGGGAAGCTTTGGTGGAGGTACCGCTGGTTAACGAATCAGGAAGTGCAACGGACTGCACTACAGTGGCGACCGTCTGCGCCGATAGCGGAGCTGCTGTTGTTATCGCTGCAGCGAAAGCAACCTGACGAAGCCTGAAATGTTTCATCGATTTCCACCGAGTTGTGTGATCGCTGTAGCGACTGCACCCGGTGTTGCCTTGAGAGTAAATCGCACCTTCAGCTCGTTCCCAACCCGCAGGGTGCCGAGCATGAAAGTGGGCGGCTTAACACCAAAGTCACTCATCTTGATGGCCTGTTCGCCCCTTGCAGAGACCGTACCCTCGGCGTTGCGTGTAGCGTCTACGCGCATCGCAATGGCGTTCTCCTTGCCGGATATGGTTAGGCGACCGTGTGTATCAGCCGCGAAGCCGGTGGCGGAAGCACTCCCACTTACGACATCATAGTTTAGGAGTGTGTAGATGATGTACGGATACTTGGTTGCGTTGAGTGTTTTGAACATGTTGTTCTCGAGCTCTCCGCCACACGCCAGACTCTTGACCGGGATCACCACCTGCACGGCGATGATGGGATGCGTGAGTGTGGTCAGATCTGCCGTCCGGTACGCCGGATCCACATCGACGTACGCCTGCATCGTCTTGGTGGTGCACGTGAACCCGTGCAGGGTGGAGGTGCCCTCGAAACTGAGCTGGCTGCCAGGAGCTATCTGGAGACGCACAGCGTTGGTGCTCTGTGCACTGATTACGGCGCTCATCAGTGTGGTGGTCATCAGTGCGGTCGCAGAACTGGAAATGACGATTAATCTCTGCATGTTCATCCTTCTCCGGTGTCTGAGTTGCTGCTATCTCGATCAGAGAGAAGGTTACATTCAACGGTTCAGGATTTCTGTCGGCGCTAGCCTGAACCGTAGTAGGGACAATGCTGATTCTCGTACACCGATGTCCCTACGTTGCGTGGGGTATTCCCTTACGCTGTAGCCCGCGCAGCATGTTCATTACTGCACACACGGCGGTGTAGTGGGACGCGGTGGCTCAGCGCCGATCACGCGCGCAGTCTCGACGGCAATGGCCCAGTTCTCCTCTGCGTGGACTACTAATACTGGAGTCGCAGCTGTAGGCGTCGACACGATCACATCGCCGCCGCCATTCGAGTTCGTATTCGCGTCGAGCTTGACGCCGAGGAATTCCAACCCGGCGCATATCTCTGCTCGAACGGCGAAGGCGTGCTCGCCCACGCCTGCAGTGAACACCAGGGCGTCGATTCCTCCCATGCTTGCCGTCATGGCGGCAATTGCCTGGCGCACTCTGTGGACATACACCTGCACTGCCAATATCGCGCGCTTATCTCCAGCATCACGCGCTGCAGCGACCGTTCGCATGTCACCGGAAGAGCCGGAAAGACCCAGCAGGCCGGACTCGCTATTCAACATCCGGTCCAGTGTGTCCGCGGTGTAGCCTTCGTGTCGAAGCAGGTGAATTAGGATACCTGGGTCAACGGCGCCCGATCGCGTAGCCATGACCACTCCGTCGAGCGGAGTGAATCCCATTGTGGTATCGACCGATCGGCCACCGCTGACTGCAGCAAGCGAACAGCCGCTTCCCAAGTGACACGTCACTACGCGTAACGACCGTGGCTCGCGGTCAAGCATATGCGCGGCCCGCCGCGCTGCATACTGATGGCTCACACCGTGGAAGCCGTATCGGCGAATCCCCTGCTCGAGCCACCGATACGGAATCGCGTAGGTATATGCCGCAGGGGCGATAGTAGCATGAAATGCGGTATCGAACACCGCCAATTGCGGCACCGCTGAGCCAAAGACGTTGAGCGCAGCATCGACCGCGGTCAGCTCGATGGCATCGTGCGCGGGGGCATACTCCGCGGCATGTGCAATGGCCGCGCGAACGGCCGGCGTGATGTATTCGCTCGCGCGATGCTCTGCTCCGGCGTACACAATGCGATGCCCGATGGCCTCGATTGCGCCTGGCCCGCTAACAACCGCTCCGTCACCGTGCCACATTGATGTGAGCAGATCCGACAAGCCGTCTACGGGAGACATTAGAGTTGGGTTCACACTGGTCTCGCTCGTGGTTCGGCTGTGACCAACACGAGCATTGATCCGGATCGTTGACGCCGAAGGAGGCGGCGACCACTCCACGTGCGCATCCCAGATCGGCGCAGGTGGAGCGCTGCCGTCCCACTCGGTTGACCCCGGCTGTACGTCGTGCAGCGACGCCCTGAGGCTGCTCGACCCAGCATTGATTACGAGGACGATCACCGTCGGTTGATGTGTCTAGGCGTGCGGGCTGGACAGATCACGATCTGGCCACCGCCATGCGCGGATCTCCGGCAAATCATCACCGTACTCGGTGACGTACTCGCGATGTTCGACCAGCTTGGCTCGGAAGAAGTCTGCCGCCGTCGATGCCGCTGCATGGTTTCGCAAGCGTGGAACGCGCGCGATCACATCCAGTGCCAGATGGAATCGATCCATGTCATTAAGCACCGTCATATCGAAGGGAGTCGTCGTGGTGCCTTCTTCTTTATAGCCGCGCACATGCATGTTCGCGTGGTTCGTTCGTCGGTACGTCAAGCGATGAATGAGCGACGGATAGCCATGGAATGCGAACACGATGGGGCGATCCACTGTGAACATCGCGTCGAAATCGTCATCCGACACGCCGTGTGGATGTTCACTCATCGGCTGCAGAGCCATCAGATCCACTACGTTGACGACGCGCATCCTGAGATCCGGGACGTGTGTCCGTAACAGGTCCACCGCTGCGAGCATCTCGAGCGTGGGAACGTCACCGGCGCACGCGAGCACCACGTCAGGATCGGCAACTCCATCAGCATCCCTGTCGTTGCTGGCCCAGTCCCAGACGCCGAGCCCTCTGGCACAGTGTGCCGCCGCCGAGTCGATGTCGAGCCACTGTGGCTCCGGCTGCTTGCCCGCGACTATGACATTGATGTAGTTCCGGCTACGGAGGCAGTGATCGGCCACGGACAGAAGCGTGTTGGCATCCGGCGGAAGATATACACGCACGACATCCGCCTTCTTGTTCACCACGTGATCGAGGAAGCCAGGATCCTGATGGCTATTGCCGTTGTGGTCCTGCCGCCACACGTGCGACGTCAGTAGATAATTGAGCGAAGCGATCGGCGCACGCCACGGAATATGGCGCGTGGTAGCGAGCCATTTGGCGTGCTGATTGAACATCGAGTCGACGATGTGAATAAACGCCTCGTAGCACGAGAACAGACCGTGTCGGCCCGTGAGGAGATATCCTTCCAGCCACCCCTCGCACATGTGCTCACTTAGCACTTCCATCACCCGACCGTCGGGCGAGACATGATCGTCGCTCGCGAGAATTTCAGCCGTCGATGTGCGGTCCGTAACCGCGAACAGAGCGTCGAGTCTGTTGGAGTTCGTTTCATCCGGGCCCATTACCCGGAAGTTGCTGGACTCCGCATTCAGTCGCATGACGTCGCGAAGCATACGACCAAGAACACGGGTCGATTCCGCATCTTTGGCGCCGGGTCGTGGCACATCAACAGCGTAATCACGGAACCGCGGCATGACGAGATCCTTGAGCAACAGTCCGCCGTTCGCGTGCGGATTGGCACTCATTCGGCGATCACCCACGGGTGCTATTGCCGCGATCTCGGGAAGGAGCGTACCATGCTCGTCAAACAACTCTTCCGGACGGTAGCTCTGCATCCATTGTTCAAGCAGCGCGATGTGCTCCGGGTTGTGTGCGAATCCGGTGACCGGTACCTGGTGCGATCGAAACGACCCCTCGGTCTGCTTTCCGTCGACAAACTTTGGGCCAGTCCACCCCTTCGGCGATCGCAGCACGATCATCGGCCAGGGTTCGCGGCGTGTGAAACCGTTCTTTCGCGCATTCTGCTGGATGTGCTGTACCTCGGCAAGCACTGCGTTCATCGTAGCAGCCATAAGCTGGTGCATCGTTTCAGGATCGTCGCCTGAAACAAAGTACGGCTCATACCCGTACCCTCGCATCAGCGCTGTCAGCTCGTCGTCACCGATGCGCGCCAGCACCGTCGGCCCGGCAATCTTGTACCCATTGAGGTGAAGAATCGGGATAACTGCACCATCACGCGCAGGATTGAGAAACTTGTTGGAGTGCCAGCTGGTCGCGAGCGCCCCCGTCTCGGCCTCACCATCTCCAATGGCGCAGCACACTATTAGGTCCGGGTTGTCGAACACCGCACCGTACGCATGCAGCAGAGAGTAACCGAGCTCCCCGCCTTCATGGATGGATCCCGGCGTCTCTGGTGCGACGTGACTCGGAATGCCACCAGGAAACGAGAATTGCTTGAACAGCCGCTGAAGCCCGCCGACATCGCGACCAATCTTCGGATACACCTCGCTGTACGTGCCCTCTAGGTACGTGTTCGCGACAACACCGGGCCCGCCGTGGCCTGGCCCTGCAATGAAGATCGCGTCGAGGTCGTGCTCCCGGATCAACCGGTTCATGTGCAGATACATGAAATTCAGCCCCGGCGTGGTACCCCAGTGGCCGAGCAGACGCGGCTTTATGTGCTCTATTGTGAGCGGCTCACGCAGCAGCGGATTGGCGAGCAGATAGATCTGTCCCACCGAGAGATAATTTGCCGCCCGCCAGTAGGCATCCATCAGATGCACTTCGTCAGAAGCGAGAGGAATTGTCTCGTTATCTACTACGGTGTGGTTCATAGCCGCTCGTTGAAGACACTACTGTATAACACAACTCGGAAATCCTACTCTGCAAGCAGCCCCAGCTTGAGCGCGAACGCAACGTATTCCGCTCGATGCGTGAGGCCAAGCTTGTCGCCAATGCGCTGCTTGTACGTATCCACTGTCTTTGGACTTATGAACAAACGCTCGCCTATCTCTGGCGCCGAATAGCCTTGCGCTGCTAGTCTCAACACGTTTTGCTCTCGCTCCGTCAGCCGCTCGAACCGCGCACGTTCGGCGTCGATAGGATCTTTCTTGGTTATGCCTTGCGCCAGGATTCTCGCCGCACTTGGCCGGATGAACATGTCACCGCGCGCGACCGTTCGTACTGCCTCCACCAGCTCGCGATCGGCAGCGTTCTTCATCAGATATCCCGCCGCGCCCGCCACGAGCACGGGAAGCAGATAATCTTCTTCTGCGTGCATTGTCAGAATGAGAACGCGCGCACGCAGCTTCTTTGCCGTGATCTCGCGGGTGGCAGCCGTGCCGTCCAGCCGATCCATCGACTGATCCATGATGACCACGTCGGGATCGAGACGCTCCGCCAACGCAACCGCCTCCACGCCATCCGCCGCTTCGCCAATGACCTCGATGTCGGGAGAGGCGCCGAGCACCGCTTTTAGACCCGCTCGGACAACCGCGTGATCGTCAGCCAGGATCACGCGAATCAGATCTGTACTCATATTTCTATCCTCCGCTGCCTAGTCATGTGCCGCGCCCGGTGAGTGGAACGATGGGACTGGAGTGAGAGGGTGCAATGGCACCGATGCCACGACTGATGTCCCAAATCCCTGTCTGCTGGTGAGACGCAGTTCACCATCGACCAGTGCCACACGCTCCCGCATTGTGAAGAGTCCTATCCCCGTCTGGTTTAATCCCGCGGAGTCCGGATCAAAGCCGATGCCATCATCGGTCACTTCAAGTGTCGCGGAATCGACATCAATCGAGACGCGAATCTCGATGTGGCTGGGCGTGGCGTGACGGCAAGCATTCTGGACAGCTTCCTGAGCCACCCGGTAGAGCACCGATGCCGCTGCCGGCGGGATACGATCATCGCTGCTCTCGCCGGCGACGACCTGCACCCGTAAAGTATCTTGTGTTTTATCGTGATTCGCGGCGTGAGCGCTGGTCTCGCGAGCGAGTCGGCGAAGTGCGGCTACAAGCCCAAGATCGTCCAGTACTCGCGGATGCATCGTATGCGCAAGGAGACGCACCTCCTCGAGCGTCGTCGTTGCGAGCAGCCTGGCACTCTCGAGACGTTCTTTAAGAACTTCGCGAGGACTGTTATCTGTGATCTGGGCCGCGATACTTAACTGCATGGCCAGTGCGGCAAGCGATTGGGCCGTCGAGTCATGCAGCTCCCGAGACATTGCCGCGCGTTCCCTGTCACCTGCGTTGATGAGCTCCGCCGCGAGTCGGCGCGTACGGGCGCGGTCAGCTACAAGTCCGTCCAGCATGATGTTGAACATGCGTGCTACACGGGCAAAGTGGCGGTCCGCAACAAGTGAGGTCGGGACACGTGCCTCCAGATCGCCGCGCCATATCGTATCCACCGTCTTCTCCAACAAGTGGATGGGACGAACAGCGAGGCTCACCAGGGCGACATTGACCAGCAGTGCAGTCACAAACGCCGCACTCACGACAACGAGGATTGGCACCGTGCTGATCTCGTGACCGCGGACAATGATACCGGCGGCCGTGGCTGCGATCAGCAGGAACACGTTTGCTCCAATCAACTTCATCGACAGCGGAATGCGCAGCAGCTGCTCGATCCATCTAGGCACACCAGACTCTGACCCGGGCTGTAACCCATGCTGTGAGTGAGCTGGTGAGTCAGCTGGTGAGACGTTCGACGCGCGCGCAGAGCTTTCCAGCGCCGAAGTTGCGACTTCGTTCCTTTGGCCCCTTTCCGGCACCGCTGCTGGTTTCATTCCCACACCCATTGAACAAAGCTATCCGGCTCCTCTTCATCTTGAAGTCGGGGAGCAGCCGCTACTTGTGTAAGGGATTCCCCCATGGTGCCGCGAAGACGACACGAAGCAGACATCAGGAATCACATGGAGTAGGTACACCGGAGATGGCGTCAGCAGAGCTCTTGCGGTACCTCGCCGAGGCGGTGTGGCTTCCGACTGCGCTCCTGCCCAGTGCTCGTGTCTCGTGGACACCCGTTAGCGACACTGTCGCCATCGCTACGCTCACGGATGACCAGACGAGCACGACGCTCGACGTCTATTTCGGTGAGCGTGGCGAGATCGTTCGCATTGCGACCATGCGCTACCGCGACGTGGATGGGACACCAGTGCTCACCCCGTGGGTGGGACACTTCGGGAATTATCAGCGTGTCAAAGGAATGATGATCCCGATGTCGGGCGACGTGGAATGGGTGCTGCCCGGCGGATTGTTTCCGTACTGGCGCACGCACGTCGTCAGCGCCGACTACGAGTTTGCGCCGACAGTCGCTGCGACAGTAGCCCCGGCAAGTAGAAGCGCTGAAATAGAGGTTGAAGAAACATCAACCATGGCTAAAGTTGCTATGCGACGCACTCCTCGGCGTGCTTTGGATGGGCAGCATTGGAACGGTTTGTAGCCGTATGATCGCAATCGGAGAGAGCATTTCTTCAGTCTAACCGGGCCTGATCTGGTTCGGGGTGCGCTGCACACGCCGCGCACCCCGATGTGCCCAAAGATCTAGCTACGGCTGTTAAGCAGCCACAGCTGCCCCGATCAGGGCGCGGTCGCCCGCTCTTGCTCTTCCCTGGCGCTGTCAGTGTCCTGAACGTGCCCGTGTTCTGTCTCCAGCTTGTCGCCATGATTGATCTTCGCCACCTCTTCCTTGTTCTCCGCAATGAGGTGCTCATCGGTAGGATGGAACTTGGTGTCAGTGGCCGGCGGGCGGTTCTGATTAGTGAAGCTTGGCTTCATGGTTGTCTCCATTTATAGAAGTGATTCACCAGTTACCTGTTCACACATCGTGCCCGGATCCCCAAAGGGCTGAGAAACGCGTCGTTTATGACGCCTCGGCAGCGCTATTGATCGGTTCGGCTACCGAACCGCAACTCCTTCCACAGCGCTGGCCCATTCCTCCAACGCCCGGTCCAGCTCCGCACGCGCCAGGTCCAGCTCCTTGCCCAACCCCACCGCGCGTGCCGTTCCCTTGGACGTCGCGTACAGTTCGGGATCTTCAAGCTCATGCGTCAGCTTCGCGACCTTGGCCTCCATCTCTCCGACCCGCGACTCGCACTGCTCGGCGCGGCGCTTCAGATCCCGCTCGGAGAAGCCACCCGCCCCAATGCCACCACCACCACCGCTACTCGACGCCCGCCCCGAGCCTTTTTCCTTCTCCCGCTCGCTCTCTTTCCGCCGAGTTTTCTGCTTCTCATGCACTCGGCGCAGCGCCTCATCCTCCTCCGCACTAACCTTGGCCGCATGCTCCCGCTCCTCGCTCGCCACCTCCCATTCGGCGAAGCTCCCGCCAAAGTCGGTCACGTGAGTCTCATGTACCACCCACACCCGGGTGCACAGCGCGCGGAGCAGCGCACGGTCATGGCTCACCAGGATTACAGTCCCCTCGTATCCCTCGACCGCATCCTCCAACGCCTCGATCGATTCCACGTCGAGGTGATTGGTTGGCTCGTCCAGCATTAGAAGATTGGCCTTCGACAACATCATCATTGCCAACGCAACCCGAGCTCGCTCACCGCCGGAAAGCGTCGCCGCCGTACGTGCCGTCTCGTCACCCGAGAAACCGAAGCGCCCGAGATGACCGAACACCATCCCACGCTCCCAGGCCGGACGCATGTCGCTTATCACGTTGTACAGCGTCTTGTCCGACGGCACCTGCGCCATGTCCTGTCTGTAGTACGCGACCGTGATTGATCCGCCCACGGTCAACGTCCCGGAGGCTGGTTCCCGATCGCCAACCAGAGTCTTGAGGAATGTTGACTTCCCGGCCCCGTTGGGCGCGATGATCCCCAGCCGGTCACCCCGGTTCACCACCGAGCTGAGCCCGCGGATCAGCACCCGGTCTTCTATAGATATGGAGACGTTCTTTGCGACGACCACCTGATCTCCGCCGCGCGCAGATGTCTCCAGCCTCAGCCCCATCGACCCTGATTCACCAACGGGCGAGCTCAGTCGCCCCACACGCTCAAGCCGCTTGCGCCGCCCCTTGGCCTGCTTCGAGTTCTGTCCCGCGAGATTGCGCGCGATGTAGTCTTGCTCGCTCGAGATCACCCGCGCCTGCTTGTCGTACGCCCGCTGCATCGCCAGCCGCCGCTCCATCCGCTGCCGCACGAACTCCTCGTAGCCAGCATTGTACGAAGTAGCCGTCTCGCCCTCAAAGTGCAGCACGTGATCCACCACCGCCGCCAGAAACGCGCGGTCGTGGCTCACCAGCAGAATGGTCTTGTTCGTTTCCGTTATTAGATACGATTCAAGCCAGCGCGTAGTGTCCAGATCCAGGTGGTTGGTCGGCTCATCCAACAGCAGCACGTCGGCCGGGCTCACCAACTGACGCGCCAGTCCCACGCGCCCGCGCTCTCCGCCACTCAGATGCGCCAGCTCCTGCGTCCGTGCCTCCACTGGATCAAATCCCAATCCGTGCAGCACCGCATCCACTCTCGGCGCAAACGTATAGCCACCCTCACGCTCGAACCGCTCCAGATCCCGCGAGTAACGGTCCATGTCGCGCTCGGTGGACGACTCGCCCAGTCTATTAGCCTGATCCGCCAGCGACTGCTCCAGCGCCAGCAAGTCCGCAAACGGGCCAGCTGCGGCTTCCCACACGGTAGTGGCGCCCTCAAAGTCTCGATGCTGATCCAGCATCGATATCTTGAGATTAGGGTTCTTCGCGATCGCCCCCGTCGCCGGCCGCTGCGCTCCGGTGATGAGTTTGAACAGCGTCGTCTTCCCCGTCCCGTTCCGTCCGACAATGCCCCAACGATCCCCCTCACCAACGGTGAAGGAGATGTCCTTGAACAGCGTCGTCGCTCCGAACTCAACGGATGCGTTTGATACAGATATCAGTGTCACTTAGTGTCTAGTAGTTACTTATTGTCTGTCCACGCTTTCCAGTCACCCTCGGCTGCACCGATAGTGACCTTGGCGCCAAAGCGCACGAGAGGCTGCGTGAGTAATAGCGGCTCGTCGGCCAGCTTTTCCAGCCAACGCTCGTCGGTGAGACGAGAGTGCTGGAGGCCGAGGTCCAGGTAGCGCCTGGAGGCGCGATCAATGAGAGGCCCTATCCCGAACTTCTGAGCGAATCGCTTCAGCTCGCCGATTGACGCAGCACGCTCGTTCAGGTCCACGAAGTGCACCTTGACCCGTCGCTCCGCGAAGAAGCGCTGCGCCTTGCGTGTGTCAGCGCTCTTCTTGGTGCCAAAGACCTGCACTTCCATTCCTTAATTTAACCGACGTGAGCAACCGTCCTCTCCCTTACACTCCCGCATGGTGGATCCCCGGCGCGCATGCACAAACCTTGTGGGGAAAGCTGATTCGCAAACGCCAACGCATCCTCGTCGATGTAGAGCGCTGGGAAACACCGGATGACGATTTCCTCGACATCCACCGCCTCGCCGCACCTGCGGGAGCGCCTTCCGACACACCACACGTCATCCTGCTGCACGGGCTGGAGGGAACCGCGCGCTCGCATTACGCGCAAGGACTACTCGGCGAGATGCACCGCCGTGGTTGGAGCGCGGATCTCGTCATCTGGCGTTCCTGCGGTACGGAGCCCAATCGCGCGCGCCGCTTCTATCACTCCGGCGAGACGTCCGACCTGCGCTTTGTCATCCAACGTGCGCTGCTACAACGCCCGCACGCGCCCATCGCACTCGCCGGTGTGTCTCTTGGCGGCAACGTTCTCCTCAAGTACCTGGGCGAGATTGGGAGCGACGCTCCAGACGCGATCGTGGCCGCGGTTGGAGTGTCGGTACCGTTCGATCTGGCCCGCAGCTCCGCGCGCATCAACCGCGGCTTCTCCAAACTGTACCAGCGCTACTTCCTCGATTCGCTCAAGCGAAAGGCAATCGAGAAACACTCACGCTATCCCGACATCGCCACTCCTCAACGCATCGCCGCCATCACCAGTATGACCGACTTCGACGATACGCTCACGGCCCCCATCCACGGCTTCGCAAGCGCCGCGGACTACTACGCGCGCTCTAGCTCCCTCGGCTTCCTGAAGAACATCCATGTCGACACCCTCCTCCTGAACGCGATCGACGATCCGTTCCTCCCACCCGACGTACTGGACGCTGTCCGCGCTATCGCCGCACGCAACCCACAC
>JBPCQO010000212.1:0-4502 GCA_050998035.1 Gemmatimonadaceae bacterium
GAGAATCACATTCGCCTGTACGGTTCCACCGGTAGCGGCTTCAGGGCACCGGCGGCGCTGGAGCTGGCGTGTGCCAGTCCAACGGCCCCTTGTCCACTGCCATTCTCACTCGGCGCAGATCCGCCGCTCCGGCCGGTAGTTGCGTGGAACTCCGAGATTGGATCGGACTGGGAGCCGAGCCGCAGCGGCGCTCTGCATCTGAGCGTATTTCAGACACGTGTGCGGGACGAGATCGTCTTTGCGTCATCACAGACAGCGGCTGGATACTTCGAGAACATCGGCAGAACGGTACGGACGGGGCTAGAGGCATCCGGCAGCGTGGAGCCAGTGCGCGGCTTCACACTGTTTGGATCGTACGCATTTCTGGATGCAACGTACCAGGCGCACGTCGCACTTTCATCGACGCTGGACAGCAACGTGGTGGCACCAGGAGATCAGCTCGCGTTGACTCCGCGCCACGTCGCCGATGGCGGGGTGAGATCTGCGCACGCGTTTCGATTACTTGTGCTCGATGCGACGCTCTCCGCCCACATGGTCTCATCGCAGTTCCTGCGCGGTGACGAGGCCAACAGAACAAAGCCACTTCCCGCTTATGCTGTCACCAACTTCCAGCTGTCGCTGGAGCGCGCGCACGCGCGACTATCTGGCGAAGTGACCAACCTGCTGAACGTTCGCTACGAAGTGTTCGGCGTGTATGCGACGAACGTTAAGGGAGCAATCGGTGCAGCTACTGGGGCGCCTGCCACGCTACCAGTTAGCCCGATCATTGAACGCTTCCTGTCGCCTGCCCTGCCACGTTCGATCACCGTTAGTGTTGCACTCACACCCTGAGTAATAGCGCGGCAGAGCCGGTCAAACGCGCGCGTCAGCCGTACAGCTTGTCTGTATCACTCACCGCAAGATCCACGAGAAAGCTCCCGATCTTTTCGTTGACGGCGTCGAGAAAGTTGGAACCCTTGGCGGCTGATGACGCGGCCGGATTGCCGGTGCCGGTATCGGCGGAGACCTTGGTCCATGGACGCGGCGACCACACCCAGCCGTCGCGCATCCCCGCAATGGAAGGGCGCTTCTGGCTTCCGTTACCAGCCTCTGAGAGCGGCAGCACGAGATCGGGAGCAATGTGCTGCATGACACTCGTCTCCAGCTCGCCGGCGTGATCGCCGGGCTCGTTGAAATACGGCGCGGGGTTGACGCAGGTGTACCAGTTGAGCGTACACAGGAAGACACGAGTTCGCGGCTGAAGCTCGCGGATCATCTGGCGGAAGTCGTTGCCGCCATGACCGTTGATGACTACCAGCTTCAGTATCCCCTGCACTTCCAGTGCGTTCACAAGATCCCGCAGCAGGAGAGCCTGCGTGCTCGGATTCATGTTGAGACACAGCTTGATGTCGAGCTGTCCCGTGTTCACGCCGAACGGGACAGTGGGGAGCACTATCACTTTCGCACCCCGTTCCCACGCAACGCGTGCAGATCCCGCCGCGACGGCGTCACACTCCATGACATCGGTCGCGTACGGCAGATGATAGTTGTGAGCTTCCGTCGCTCCCCACGGGAGCACCGCGACCTGATACGCGGTGTCGGCGACGGTCTTCCAGTTTGTCTCAGCGAGTATGTATGGGCGTCCTGGCATGTGTCGGAAGATACCGGTTGTTACAGATGATTCCAGTTGGCCATCGCGTTCAGCGGCATCGCGAAACTTCCCTGCGTTTCCCAACGCCAGAGCGGACGGATGCCGAACATCACCACATGGCCCTTGCCGAGCGGCGCATCCACCACGGCCGCCTTCCCGGCCAGCTCATCGCCATTTGCCAGCAGCCCAGAGACGAGTAGATCGCCCGGATTTCGGACGAAGGATACTATCGCTCTCGCACGCGCGTGCTCCCTCGCCGCCAGGATCGCGGGGTTGATTCCCTCCTCCCGCTGCAGTGTGTCGCGCGGTGTCACGGCGAGCACGGGTGCCTGATTGAAGTACACCGGGAGCGTGGATGCGTCGTAGCCGTCCACGATCCGGCTTGCTCTGTCGGCAATCGCCGCGCGGTAAATGCCGCCGCGCGCCAGCAGCCTCGGCGTGTTCGCGATCGACACTGTTGTGGTGAAGCCGATGTCGATCGGGAGCCGGGACGAATTCCCTTCGGTGATGAGGAGACCGCCACGCTCTACAAAACGTCGCAACACGGCCGCTCCGTCCAGTCCCATCCCTGGGCGGATGTCGTCCGTCTCATCCAGCTTGCCGATGTTGGGCGTGAGCGCTGTCTTCTTCCACGGAATCGCGGGACCGATCATCGGCCGGCCGTTGAGGAGCGCGGTGGTGGGACCGTTGACGTGCGGGTACACGACCACGTCAGAACGCTCCAGCGCGTTCGGCTTTCTCAGCGTCTGGTCGGAGATGTACGTGTACGGAATTCCCATGCGATCGAAGGCGTAGCGCACCCACCCTTCGTTCTGGGTTTCGATCCAGGAGTGCATGAGCGCGATGCGGGGGAGATCGATGGTGTGCCGCGCGGATGGAAGCGGCGCGCTCGTAGCGACGGCCTTGAGGCCGAGCGCGGTGATCGCGTCACGCACGCCCGCGCCGGCATGCTCGATGATGAACGTTCCCGCCGGGAACGTCGCTCCGTCGGCCGTGAATGATGAATCCGCTACGGTCACCTTTGCGCCCTTCGTCTTCCAGGGGAGAGCGGCCGAGCGCCAGTCTCCCAGATGACGAACGATGAGCGACGGTCCGGTCCCGGTGGTACTACCACTGATCGTGGCATCGCTGGTCAGCATGCGCATCGGACGGCCGAGCACGGTTGAATCCGAGACTTTGAGCGTCTCGACGCCACGCAGGAGATCGAGCGTCCAGCCGGTATCGTCGTACGGAGGCGGATCGTCGGCGCGGTACTTCTGGATCGCGAGGAGCGTGCGTACCGGTGCCGCATACGGCTGATCCAGGCGCACGATCCAGTCGCCCTGGTGAACGGGGACCATCACTGTCCGGCTGCGTGCATGTGCGCCGCCGGCGCGCGCAGCGGTATCGCGCACATTAGCATCGCGTACCGTGGTATCGCGTACAGTGGTATCGCGGCGCGACATGGAATCCACACCGACAGTGAAGTCACCGCTCGCCTCTTGCACTTCCGCGCCGTGGGCACGGAACAGGTTCACAAGATCGGCGGCTTCAGCTGCGTGGCGCTGGTTTCGTGGTATCACGAACGCGTACGGCGCCGAGCTGCGCCCGCGTGCGATCATCCGCTCCGCCTTCGTAACATAATTGTTCAGAAACACGTCGCGGTGATCCGCCACGTAGCGCAGCGCGACTAGCACTCCCGACTGCTGGTAGTTGATGTTGGAGCGAATGCACCAGCGCACGCCGTTCACTGGCGGGTTGGGCCGGTACCATATCCTGGTTGTGTCCGCTGTAGGAAGATTCACCGTCTCGCATCCAGCGCCGGAGGAGGTGAACGTCTCGTAGAAGCGGCCGATGGAGTTGTGCAGATTGCCCACCGAGAGCACGGTGTAGTTTGGCGCCCATCCGTCGTAAAATCCGTGCGTCCACACGCCCGGGAGTCCGCGCCGCGTTAGCTCGGTGATCTCCTGGTAAGCGAGCGTGTGCCACTCATCGATCACTATCGGGTCGTACTCATCGTTGTACGGCCCGGTGCCGGT
Source organism: Gemmatimonadaceae bacterium (assembly GCA_050998035.1). GTDB lineage: Bacteria > Gemmatimonadota > Gemmatimonadetes > Gemmatimonadales > Gemmatimonadaceae > Fen-1247. Next base: position 3,649 of record JBPCQO010000212.1, read on the forward strand.
GCTGGTATAGAGGAACGGCACCGACTCGTGCAGATCGTGCACGACGACGGGCTTCCAGTGTAGAAACGTCGCCATCACGTTCTGCGACAGCTTCTGCGACAGCACGATCCCGTCACGGTTGTTGTCGTGCGCGGTGTACTTGCCCCAGTACAGCAGTGGAACTCCCTGCGGACCGAGCCCCAAACGCTGGGACTCGCCGTACACGTCCACCTCCCGGTCGCGGCCGTCGACTTCGGTGGCCGGGGTAATGAGTGTTATAACACTGGATCGTATTCCCCTGACGTAATCGCCATCGTCAACCGCGAGGCGGTACGCCAGTTCCATCAACATTTCGGGGCTGCCAGTCTCCGGCGAATGGATTGAGCCAGTTAGCCAGTAGATGGGCTTTGTATCGCGCAGCAGCTGCGTGCGCGTCGCCGCGTCCAGAGTTCTCGGATCGGCCAGACGCGCGAGCATGTTGCGGTAATCGTCCAGCCTGGCGATGGTCTGCTCGTCTCCAATTGCGACGACGATCATCTCGCGCCCCTCGTCGCTCAACCCACCGGAGAAGACCTTTACGCGGGGAGATGCGGCCGCGAGCGCGCGGAAGTACCTGTTGAGATCCGCCACGCGTGAGAGCTTGCCCAGCGTACCGGGGACGTAGCCCAGAACTTTGAGCGGAGTCGGGACTGTAGCCGAGTACGGCAGTTGGTCCACCAGCTCGGTGCTGAAGTGCCAGCGCGGATCGACTGGCGTGAGCGCTTTTATCTGAGCGGTCTACGCGCTGTCGATTGGCTGGGTGCTCTGTGCACCGCTCACCACTGGAGCGCCAACTAAGATACCGAACGCAAGGCTTACAGCAGTAGCAGAACGCG
>JBPCQO010000060.1:0-18742 GCA_050998035.1 Gemmatimonadaceae bacterium
CCGGAAGCGTGGACGTCAGTGCGACGTGATGCGCGATCAGGTCGTCCACGAGCGACTTGAACGCCGCGCTCTTCGGGTCCACCTGCGCGATCGTTGCCATCCCTACGGCCTGGCCGGGACATACATCGGGCTTCTTGTCGGCCACGAAATCGGTGGAGACAAAGAACCCGTGCTCGAGGTTGTCGATCCCGAGCGCAGTTGCCTCGCGATACGTGACAGAGCAGAGATGCCCGGTGATCTTGAGCCCGCGTTTGTGCGCCTCCTGAACGGCAGCACCCAGCTCGGCGCGCGTAATATGCATGTACGCCTTGAATGACGTAGCGCCCGCGTCAGCCCAGAAGTCCACCATACGGCGCGCATCGGCCGCATCCTTTAGCTCGTACATCTGGCCGAGCGCGAGCCCGGGTCCTTGCAGATACGGCGCACTCGCGTCGATCCACGGTCCGGGTTTCTCACCCTGTCGTATTGCGCGCGCAATGTTGATCTCGCCGTACCCGTTTGTATTCCCCGCGGTACGCATGGATGTCACACCGCCGGCGAGATACAGTCGAGTGAAACTCTCGGACAGATTCCCGTACACGCCCGGGCCGGTGGGATAGTACAGATGCTCGTGCATCATCACGAGTCCCGGAATCACCGACTTGCCGGTGAGATCCAGCACCTGTGCTCCCGGTGGAACTGGCACGGCGGCCACATCGCCAATCGCCGCGATATTACCGTCGCGCACAATCAGCGTTTGGTTCTCGCGCGCCGGCGCGCCGGTCCCATCTATCATGCGGACGTGAGTTAGCGCGACGGTCGACGTATCGACCACCACGTACTGGTGCACGTTTGGGGAGAGCACTGGACGCTGCGCCAGGACAGGGGCGGTGGCGGCGGCGGCGATAAACGGCGCGGCTAACGCTGCAGATCGCGCCGTGAGGATGAGCCGGGAAAATCTCATAGATTGCATGGGGAGACGTTACTGCGACAGGGTGCCCGCGTCTACGGGCTCGCTCGCATGGCTCGACTCCTTGTGTCACCGGCTCAGTCACCAGGGTTGCGCAAGGCATACTCCATGCACCTCTCGCCTATATAACAGATGCCTGGAGGCAGACATGGACAAGACAACCGATCGCACCGGCCACGGGGCTGACGAAGAGTTCCGCAAGAACCCCGATAAGTCCGACAACGATACCGATAACAAACACGCCAGCGGGGGCCGTGCCGATCCTGCAACAACGAAGACCGACGAGCCCAACCCGCCGCGCACCACCACGGGCATATTCACCGCCCCAAAGTTCGGCTCAGCCGGCAGCGGCGGTGCAGAGCTCGATCCAGGACCTGAGGCCGACTAGACGCGTGCTGTATAGCCAGAGCGGGACCGGTAAACCGGTCCCGCTTTTACTTCGTACGCAAGCGCTACGCCGCTCCTCGACTCAGCACTTCGACGGCATTGTCTCGTGCGCGCTAAGCCCGTCAGCAACGCGCTTGCCGTAGTCTGGATCACACAACATGAGATGTTCGATCATGCGACCCTGAATGCCAGCGTCGCACGTCTTGAGCGCGACCACCAGATTCATGATCAGATCGTCCCGCTCCCACGTCTCGAACGAGCGGTACCGCTCGCCTGCCTGCTGGTAGTCGTCCGGACGGTCGATGGGCTGCTGCACCACGTTTCCAGACACGAAAGGCGTGTGCGGCTTGCCCGCCGACTTTGCCTCGCAAGGCGCCGTGTGCGCACTGGGCTCATAGTTTACATGCGGGTTTCCACCCGCTTCCACTCCGTCCACGTTGTACGCCATCTGGCCGTCGCGCTGATTCGTCGCGACCTTTACACGTGGTCGGTTGATCGGAAGCTGCAGGTAGTTCGGTCCAACGCGGTAGCGCTGCGTATCAGAGTATGAGAACGTCCTTCCTTGCAGCAGCTTGTCATCGGAGAAATCCATCCCATCCACCAGCACGCCTGTTCCGAACGCCACCTGCTCCACTTCTGCGAAATAGTTTTCCGGGTTCTTGTTCAGAACCATTCGCCCCACCGGCCGGAGCGGAAACTGCTCCGTCGGCCAGATCTTGGTCGCATCCAGCGGATCGAAGTCGAGCTCTGGATGCTCACCGTCCTCCATGATCTGCACCTGGAGCTCCCATTCGGGAAAGTCACCACGCGCAATCGCGTCGAAAAGATCCTGCGTCGCATGATTAAAGTTGGTTGCCTGAATCTGCTGCGCCTCGGCGAGGATGAGGTTCTTCTCACCCTGCTTCGGGATCCAGTGATATTTCACCAGCACCGCCTCGCCATTGGTGTTCACCCACTTGTATGCGTGAACGCCTGATCCACGCATGTGCCGGTAGCCCGCTGGTATTCCCCAAGGGCTGAACAGCCAGGTGATCATGTGCATCGCCGATGGTGTCAGGCTGATGAAGTCGAAGATCCGCGCCGCATCCTGCCGGTTGGTCACCGGATCAGGCTTGAATGCATGTACCACGTCTGGGAACTTCATCGCGTCGCGAATGAAGAAGACCTGCAGGTTGTTTCCCACCAGATCCCAGTTCCCGGCCTCGGTGTAGAACTTGATGGAGAACCCGCGCGGGTCGCGCAGCGTCTCCGGTGAGTGAGCACCGTGGATCACGCTGGAGAAGCGCACGAAGAGCGGCGTCTGCTTTCCACGCTCCTCGAACAACTTGGCCCGTGTGTACTTTCCAACCGGCTCCTCACCAACCATCCCGTACGTCTCGAAGTAGCCGTGCGCACCGGCGCCGCGCGCGTGCACGACCCTTTCCGGAATGCGCTCACGATCGAAGTGCGAAATCTTTTCCAGAAAGTGATAGTTCTCGAGCACCGTCGGTCCGCGGTTTCCCACCGTCCGATTGTTCTGGTTGTCGACAACCGGATGACCCTGGCGCGTGGTCAGCGTCGGAGATCCCTCGCCAGACACCGCCGCACCGGACGCTGACTTGCTGTCGCTCATGTCGCTCATGTCGCTCTTGTCGCTCTTGTCGCTCTTGTCGCTCTTGGCCTGCTTCCCTGCGGGCCGCTTGCCCTCTTGATTCTTCAACGTTGCATCTCCACAGGCGGTTGGTCGCGACTCGACTGGATTTCAGCGACCGCGGTCAGGCCCACTACTCGCCAGTTCATGGACCGTTCTACACGCTAGTCCGTTCGGCGTCATTATGGAAGTCAAACTTTCTGGTGCATCTGATAGAGATTATCTATCAGATGCACCATCTCAATTCCCACGATCGCGATATGAAACTGACGCAGCTTGCCTACGTCGTAGCCATGGATGCTCATCAGCATTTCGGACGAGCTGCGGAGTCCCGGTAAGTGCGTCAGAGCTTCAGCGACACTCGCTCACGTCGAAGTGCGGGTTCTCGATGATGCCGAACACGTTGCCGAATGGATCGCAAACTGTTGCGACCCGAATGCCCCCGCCCACGTCCTTGGCAGACTCGTGCAGCTCGGCGCCAATCCCGAGCAGGCGGTTCAGCGCCTCCTGAACATCGGACACGCCCCAGTACGCCGTCGTCCCGCCCTCGCCCGGTGACCCTTCACCGTTCGGATCCAGCCCGAGCTCGAACCCGCCCACGTTGAAACCGACATAGAACGGCTCGTCAAAGTAGGGCGCGCACCCGATCGCGCGCGCGTACCACTCCTTCGCCTTCGCAATATCGGGGACGTGATAGATGACTGTGCGCAGACCCAGCAGATTCGACATGATATCGTCTCGCATTCGGTGGATTTTGCAAGCTCGGGGCACGGGCGATGCATTAACTGTAAATCTACTGTACAGAGGAGATACCAAATGGCGGACAACCGCGAGCAGTCAGCAGCATGGGATAGCGAGAAAAAGCTCGACACCGAAGAGAAGAGTCTCATCGGGAATGAAGCCGAGGATCGCAATCTTACCGGCTCGACAACGTACGTTACCCTCCCCGATCAGAGTGAGCAGTCGGACCAGGGAGCGGATCAGGGTTCCAGCAAGCAGTCGCAGAACTCAGGCAAGAGCTCGGACAACAAGAATTCCGACAGCAATCGCGGCGACAAGCGATCTTAGCTCTGACTCAGAGCGCTGATTCAGGCGGGACGGACCAGGCCCTGTAGCACGACCCGGTTCGTCCCGCTTTTTTGCAACTTCAGTTACAATGGGGATATGTCGCTACTCCGCCCTTTCCCTGTCCGCCGCAGCCTTTCATTGCGCAGCGCAGTCCGTCTCCCGCTGCTTGCAGCCGCACTCATAGCCGTTGCATCCTGTGCTCAGCACAGCTATCGCGGCCAGCAACTTGGTGTCCTTCCGCCCCAGCCGCCCAAACCGCTCTGGCTCGGCGCCTTCCGCGCAGGTGCAGCAGGTAGCTCGCTGCGCGGTGCCGCTGCCGTGACCCTGAGCAGTACTCCCAGCTGGTCCCACGTCCTGGTTTCGATCAGCGGCGCTCACCCCGCGGCTACGTATACGTGGCGCCTCCACTCCGGCCGGTGCGGAGACAATGGCCCCACCGTCGGATCGGATGATCGGTACGAGCCGCTCATTCCGTTTGCGGACGGAACGGCCAAGGCGGAATCACTCGTTCAGTCCATCCTCACACTGTCGGCATCGTACTCTGTAACAGTGACGGGTCAACCAGACGCCAGCGCCGCGCCAGTAGCCTGCGCAGAGCTGGTGTATGGCTCGATGTAACGCCTAGAATGTCGGTGGTATGGGTGGCGTACCGTGGGTTGCCGTCACTACTGACTTGATCCCGCCGCGCAGATTGAAGTCACCAATCACCCGGATCCACTTTGGCTCGACCCGGGCAATCAGGTCGTCCAGGATGCGGTTTACGGCGCGCTCGTAAAATATCCCGTCATTCCTGAAGCTCCACAGGTACAGCTTGAGGCTTTTCAGCTCCACGCACGAGCTGCCCGGATAGTACGTGATGCGCATAGTCGCGAAATCCGGAGCGCCACCCTCAAGGGCGGCCAGATCGGTAGCGTCGCCCTCGATTCCGCCAAGCGGGCAGAGCGACGTGAACTCGGGACAGTCCATATGAATTTCGTAATCCCGATCCGCGTACGGATTGGGAAACGTTTCAATCAATTGTGGTTTTGGCATACCACAATGTAAGGCTACGCCCCGCGTAGCCTTCGCGAGATCTCTTCCAATAGCGTCCGCTCGTCCACGGTCAGACTCTCCATTCCCTCGCGCGAGATCTTGTCCAGCAGCGCATTCACATCTTCCGTGCGCGCCTTGGGCCGGGGCGATGCAAGGAGCGGCGTTGGAGGAGTGGCTGGCCGGCGCTTGACTATCGCGTTGCTCCGAGCGACTGCATCGTCCGCGTTTGGCGGGCTCTCACGCCGCTTGGCACGCGGCGTCTTGGGGATGGGAATCGCGCCCGTATCCTCCGGGATCGTCGCCACATGACGACGAATGCGCTCCAGGCTGGATCCGTTCGGCGCATGTAGATACAACCAGGCGAACGCGAGTCCGCCAACGTGCGTCATCCACGCCGTCGAGCCACTGGATACTCCCGTCATGTCGGCCAGCGCCATGCCAACATTCCAGGCAATCATCCCCACCGCCAACCAGCGCGCACGCATCGGGATGATGTTGAGGAGATACACCTCGTCGTCCGGCCACTTGAGCGCGTACGCCAACACCACACCAACCACGGCACCCGACGCTCCCACCACCGAGCCGTGTTGCACGAACAGGAGGTGGAATATCGCCCCGCCCACTCCGCACCACAGATAGAAGTACGTGAAGCTCCGAGCTCCAAACGCACGCTCCACTCTGGGACCGAAGATCCACAGCATGATCATGTTCGTCGCTACATGCATGAACCCCGCATGCACGAACATGTACGTCCCGACCGTCCACCACTGCGCCGGGAACTCGGACGATGACAGACCGAGCCACTGCGCAATGTCCCCCGCGCCCACCGGAGAGGTGAGCTGGACGAAGTAGACAATGACGTTGAGCGCGATGAGCCACTGCACCGCGGGTGTTATCCCGATGCCTGGCTCGTGATCGGCCGCGTTGAATTCAGTGCTGGTCAGTTCCATCGACGCTATATCCGCAATTTATCCAAAAGCTTGCCCCAAGCTTTACTCCGAACTTTACCCGAGCGCGAGCTGAACGATCCGCTCACAAAGCTGCCTGAAACTCATTCCCGCCGCGGCAGCGCCCTGGGGTATCAGACTCAGCTCAGTCATCCCCGGTAACGTATTCGCCTCCAGACAGTAGCACTCGCCAGCGTCGCTGAGACGAAAATCGATGCGGGCACAACCGCGCAATTTGAGCGCCGCAAACGCCCGCTGCGCCTGTATCTGAAGTTCTTTAGTAACTTCGGGCGACAAATTCGCCGGGAACTCTTCTATCGCCATTCCGGGCGTGTACTTGCACTCGTAATCGTAGATCTCCTTGGCCGGCTTGATTTCGCCCACCGGCAGTGCCTCGCTCCCGAGTACGCCCACAGTCAGCTCGCGACCGGCGATGAATCGCTCGATCATCACCTCGTCATCGTAACGGAACGCTTCGGCGATGGCGTCCTGCAGTGCACTTGCCTCACGCACCACAGTCAACCCAACCGTGGAGCCCTGCTTGGACGGCTTTACAACCACCGGCCACCCAAGCGTTAGCTCCACTTCATCGACGCTTCTGGGCGCCATCAACCAGTCAGCTGTACCAACACCGGCCGCGCGGAAGAGCGTCTTGGAAAGTTCCTTGTCCATGGCCAGCGCGCTGGCCAGACGTCCGCTCCCGGTGTACCTCACACCCGCCATATCGAGCAGCGCCTGCACTGTTCCGTCTTCACCCTCGCCCCCGTGTAACGCCAGAAAGACGACATCAGCCTTGCACACCTCTGGCATTGATGCCAGATCGCTGCGCAGTCCGCCCGACAATCCGGCCAGCGCTTCCAGAGAAGGCGGCTCCGTCCCAACTCTTCTCCGCCGCAATTCATTCAGCGCCGCTTCATCCAGCACTCCGAACGCCGGATCCAGTGCCGTAACTTCGTGGCCACCCGCAGCCAACGCCGCCACGATCCGGAGTCCCGACGCCAGCGACACGTCGCGCTCCGACGAAGCGCCACCCATGAGAACAGTGATCCGCATCTACCGGCCCATCACGAATCGCAACATGTCCGACCGCGTAACGATCCCCTGGGTCTCGCCACGCTCCACCACCAGCACCGCGGGCGTGGTCTTGGACAACAGCCGCACCGCCGATTCGATCGCCTCCTCAGCATTCACCGCCGGGAACGGCGCATCCATCACCTCGCGCACGGTCGCGTCCAACAACGCCGGCGTCTCCAACCCGCGCTGGGAAAGCGCCGCCTCACCCACGGAGCCGATGCACTGGCCGCCCTCCATCACCGGCAGCTGCGACACGTCGTGCAACGACATCAGGTTGAGTGCCTGCCGCACCCCGGCACTCGGCGCGATCGATATTATCGCCGATGCGCTCCCGTCCTTGCGCAGGAGCATGTCGCCCAGCGTAACGTGCTCGGCTTCCAACAGCTGGTTCTCTCGCATCCACTCGTCATTGTACAACTTGGAGAGGTACCGCTCGCCAGTATCGCACAGAAAGGTGACAATAAAGGCGTTGGGATCATCCACCCGTCGCGCTACGTCCAGCGCCACCTTGGCAATCAGTCCGGACGAGCCGCCAACAAAGAGCCCCTCCTCACGCGTCAAACGGCGCGCCATCGCGAACGAATCACGGTCACTCACGCTGTGATACTCGTCGATCACGCTCATGTCGATGGTCCCTGGCACCTTGTCCTGCCCGATCCCCTCGATCTTATAAGGCGTTCCCTCGACCTTTCTCTCGCCATTGCTGCGCCAGTATTCAGCCAGAATGGAACCAACCGGGTCGCCAGCGATGATCTGGATGTTCGGGTTCTTTTCCTTTAGATACCGTCCGGCCCCGCTGATAGTCCCGCCGGTACCGGCAGAGGCCACAAAGTGCGTGATGCGTCCCTCGCTCTGCTCCCACAGCTCGGGACCCGTTGTCTCGTAGTGGGCTTCAGGATTGGCGGGGTTGTAGAACTGATTGGCCAGAATCGCGTTCGGCAGCTCGGACGCGATACGCTTCGCCATCATTACATAGTTGTCCGGGTGATCCGGAGGCACCGCGGTCGGCGTCACTATCACCTCAGCGCCAAATGCCTTGAGTAGCCGCACCTTTTCCTGCGACATCTTGTCCGGAAGGGTGAAGATGCACTTGTAGCCCCTGAGCGCCGCCGCGATCGCGAGCCCCACGCCGGTGTTCCCGCTGGTCCCTTCCACAATCGTGCCGCCCGGCTTGAGTGCCCCCTCACGCTCGGCACGCTCAATAATCGGAAGGCCAATGCGGTCCTTCACCGATCCGCCTGGATTGAAGAACTCCGCCTTGCCATACACCGGCGTCCGCAAACCACGCGTCACCCGGTTCAGCCGAATAAGCGGCGTCCACCCGATGGTCTCCAGCACGTTGTCGTACGGCCGCTCATTTCGCTTTATTGTCATATTGATACTATCTGTTCCGACGACGACGACCACTGCTGCTTTTTGCAGTGCCGGAGCTATTGGATCTATTGGACTTGGCTGTGTCTTTCGCCCGCGCCGCGGCGCTGTCCGCAGCTGGTACCGGCACCTTTTTCAGAATCGTGTCGCCCGCGGGTGGCGGCGCTTCGGGATGCCGGAAATATACCGGGAACAGAATCGACACCGGCATGGGCGCCCCGTGCAGCCTGGCACATGCGAAACGCAGCTCCCGCGCCCCAATGATTGCCGCCGAATCGAGCATCGCGCTCTTGGATGACTCCACGACCTTTGTGGAATCGTTCACCACCGCTCCTGCCGTATCAACGTACAGCCGCAACGTCACGTTTCCCTGCACCTTCTCCGCGTATAGGGCCGGTGGATACCGGAACGGCATGTCCTTGTTCAACATCACGGGATACGTGTCCGGACGCGCCACGCCCGTATCGAAAGCCGTCCTGGCGGTGTCTTTCTTTCCGCACGCGGCGCATGCTATGAGCAATAGAGCAAGCACACCATCCGCACTCACCGTCTTCAGAGATACGTATTTCATGAGAAGAATCACGCTTGCCGCTGGGCCGCGGCGACCAGCTTTGTGATTGTGTCCAGGGCCTGCAGTGGTGTCATGTTGTTGGGATCGATTGTCTTCAGCGTTTCGATTACCGGATTGGTCTTGTGCTCACTATCGAACAGCGCGAACTGGCCCTCGGGCGCCCTCTTGCTGCCGCGCCCGCTGTGAGTCTTGCTATCCATCCGGTGGTCCCCCTCCATCTGACGCAACAACAACCTCGCGCGTTTCAACACCGACTGCGGAAGACCGGCCAGACGCCCTACCTCTATACCGTATGAGCGGTCCGCGCCGCCCGGATCCAAAGTGTGGAGAAATAGAACCTCCTCCCCCACCTCGCGCACCCGAACGTTGAAATTCCGCACCCCCACTAGTTGATCCGCAAGTTGGGTGAGCTCGTGGTAGTGCGTTGCGAAGACAGTCTTGCATCCCGCGCTGTCGTGCAGATGCTCGGTCACGGCCCAGGCAATCGATACACCGTCGTACGTGGACGTTCCGCGCCCAATCTCGTCCAGCAATACCAATGAGCGGAGCGTCGCCGAGTGAAGGATTGCGCTCGTCTCACTCATTTCCACCATGAAGGTGGACTGCCCCCGTACCAGATTATCGCTCGCCCCCACGCGCGTGAACAGCCTGTCCACCACACCCACTTCCGCCGATCGCGCGGGGACGAAGCTCCCGATCTGCGCCATCAGCACTATCAACCCGATCTGTCGCAGCACGGTGGACTTGCCGGCCATGTTCGGTCCGGTAAGGATGATGACCTGTGCGCCGTCGGCCAGCGTTACGTCATTGGGGATGAACTTCTCCCTCGGCATCATCCGCTCGACCACAGGATGCCTGCCAGCCACGATCCGCAGATCGAATCCCTCGGTCACATCCGGTCGAACGTATCCCTCGCACTCCGCCACGTCGGCCAGTGTGGCGAGCACATCCAGTTCCGCCAGTACGCGCGAGGCGCATTGTGCGCGCGACACGTCGTGCGCGATTCTGGCTCTCAGTGCTTCGAAAAGCTCCCGCTCGCGCACCTCGATGCGCTCCGCCGCCGAGAGCACGCGCTCCTCGTATTCCTTGAGCGCGGGCGTGACGTACCGCTCCGCTCCGGTGAGCGTCTGCCGCCGCTGATAATCATCGGGAATGCGATGACCGTGCGAGTTGGTGACCTCTATGTAGTAGCCGAAAACGCGGTTGTAGCCAACCTTGAGCGAGCCGATGCCGGTGCGCTCACGTTCCTCGCTCTGGATTCGCGCGATGCCGTCCTTGCCGCCATCACGCAGACCACGCAGTTCATCCAGCTCGCTGTCGAATCCCAGCCGCACCGTCGCGTCCTCGCCGAGCGCGAGCGGTGGACGTTCAACCAGGACGGTGTGGATGTCTGCGCCCAGCTCGTGACAGGAATCCCAACGCACCAGTACATCATGCAGCGGATCACCTTCCTCACCGCCAATGCGTCGCGCGGCGCTTTCCACTTCGGGAAGTCGCGCAACGGAATCGCCCAGTGCGCGGAGCTCGCGTGGCGTGATGCGGCCGGCTGCAACCTTCGCGGCGAGTCGCTCCACGTCGCGGACGCCATCGAGAGCGCTGCGCATGGTCGTGCGCGCCATCGGGTCGCGCGCGAATGCAGCGACAGCGTCGAGGCGGCTGTTGATGTGCGCAACGTTGGTGAGTGGCGCCAGGATCCACTGCCTCAACAGCCGCGCGCCCATGGGCGTGAGCGTGCGATCGAGAACGCCGATCAGTGTCCCTTCGGTGCCGGCACCGCCGCGCAACGATTCGATGAGCTCAAGGTTGCGCCGCGTCATTCCGTCCAGCGGCATCGTGCCGCCCGGCCGCTCGACGATGGGTGGATTCAGGTGCGGCACACCGCCCGGCTGTAGCTCGCGCACATACCGGAGCAGTGCGCCCGCCGCGCCCAACGCGAGATCGTCCGAAGGATCTATGCCGAAGCCTTCCAGCGAGCTAACGCGGAAGTGGCGATGCAGCTCGTCCCGCGCTAATCCTGGATCGAACTCCCAGACTGGGCGTCGCATCACCAGCGTCGTCCCGCTCATCGCCGGTTGATCTTCCGAGATCACTATCTCGCTTGGCGCCAAACGCGCCAGCAACGCGGCGCTGTCACCCTCGACCACCGTTGCAAGGCGAAGCTCACCGGTGGAGATATCCAGAGCGGCGATTCCAACGATCACCTCCGCGCCGGTGTTGTCGTACGAGATGGAGCAGAGGAAGTTGTTGCGGCCGCCGTCCAGCAGATCGTCCGAGAACGCTGCGCCAGGGGTGACGGTTTCCACCACCTCGCGCCGCACCACACCCTTGGCTGTTTTCGGATCTTCCACCTGCTCACAGATGGAGACGCGATGACCAAGCTGCACCAGGCGGCGCACATACTCAGGGCCGGCCTTTACAGGCACGCCCGCGAGCGGCACCTCAGCGACGCCACCGTTGTTGCGCGCGGTGAGCGTGATCCCAAGGACGCGAGAGATGAGCTCCGCGTCCTCGTAGAACGTTTCGTAGAAGTCCCCCATGCGAAAGAACAGGATCGTTCCAGGATGTCGTGCCTTTATCTCCCGGTACTGCTGCATGAGGGGCGTGGCCGATGGCTTTGCCACGCGCCTACTCCGGTGTCACGAACCCGCTGATCTGTTTGGTCCTGAGCCTCTGCTGCTCGGCCACCGCTGATGCGTGCGAGCTGTAGCTCCCGATCCGAACACGATATGGTGCAACCACACCATCCACGTGTGCGCTGTAGCCCCGGCCGCGCAGCTTCACGGCAAGCTCGTTGGCCTGCGACTTTGACCCAAACGCAGCCACCTGTACCGCAAACGTACCTCCCGCTGGCGGTGCAGCGTGCGCGCGTGCCGCTGACACTCTGGCTGGCACCTTGGAAGGAGCTCTCGCTGGACGGACCGGCCTGGCATGCGCTGCAGCTTTGGCCCGAGTCGCGGCAGTCGTCTTGCTCATCGTCCTGCTCGTCGTCTTCGCTGCTGTTTTGCTCACCTTCGCTGCCGGGAGTCGCGACGCCACCGTTCCCGCTGGCTTTGGCGCTGTTCCGGTATGGGCGGTCCCGACTGCGGTATCGGTCGTTACCGGCACAGCCGCTGATGCAGTCGCCCTTTCACTCGGGGCTGGAGTAGCAATGGGGGTCGAAGCCGAGTTAGGTGTAGCACCGCTCTGAGCAACCACAACTCCACGGCAGCGCTGCTGCTGGAACGCAATTCGATTTTTGAGTTCCACGTTGGCCGGGCGAACCAGCGATAGTGCATCAGCGTTCGCGGCGCATCCATTCTGCACGTCGTTGGTCTCGAAGTACGTGTGCGCCAACCAGTAGCTCGCCTCCGCATGCAGCGGGCTCTCGGGATGTTCCAGCGTGAGCCGGTGAAAGTGCTGCAGCGCAGCCTCCCGGTCACCACGCGCTGATTCCATCTCACCCATCCGGAGCAACGCGTCAGGGACTCGTGGCGAGAGCGGATGGTCCACCACGATTCGACGATAGTCCTGCTCTGCATCCTTTGCCGATGCGGCGAGTGTCGCCCGCCAGTACAGCCCTTCCGCCCGCTGCGGTGACCCGGAAGGCGCGGCGTTCAGCAGCGAATCTACAATCTTCCGACCAGCTTCAGCCTCGCCATTGCTCACCAATTCCTGCGCCTTGGCATACATCGCCGAATCGGGAGATGAAGCCTGAGCCTCAACATGAGCTCCCGCGATGGACACCGCGAAAGCCAATCCGACCAGATACAAGCTATTCCGCAAACACATCTCTCTTCCCCGTTTCCTGTTTCCTTAGTACATGTCGGCCTTATGCCGCCTTTGTGGCGCTTACCTGGCCTAACTAGGCTGCTCTTCGATGTCCTGATTTACTTCCAGCCGCACAGATTGCCAGCACCGCTGTCGAAAGGATCTGCTCCTCGGAGGACACGCGCGATTCCTTGAGCGCGACGTCAGCCGCGAGCAATGCGTCGAGTGCGCGGTCGCACGCCTCTGTTGGCCAGTCCCGAGTTGCCGAGGCCCAGGCACGCGCGGCAGCGCCCCAGGGACGGCCCGGAAAAGCGCCCGTGCTCTTCAGGAGTCCGAAAAACTCGCTCTCCAACCGCCCTTGCGGTAGTCCCGTGTCGAGCCTGGCTCGTCCCCACGCCAGCGCCAACATCTGGGTGGAGAGTGCCATGACGACGCTTACGCCCGTAGTCTTTGGCTGCATCAGAACGTGCTGGATGAGATTACTAGCACCCGTGGCATCGCGCTGGAGCACACGGTCCAGCAGATCGCCCACCGTCTCTCCACGCCGGATTCCCACCACTGCGCTCACCGCATCCTCGGTGATCGGGACACCGTTCGCGTAGCTGGCGAGCTTGTCCAGTTCGCCAGACAGTTGATACAGATCGTTCCCCACCGCGTCGTGCAACAGCTCGGACGCGGCCTCCGTTATCTCGACACCAAGCTCCGTCCGGGCGTGGTGAACTATCCATTTGGGAACACGGTTGTCCGCCAGCACGGCGAACTCAAGCGGAGTGGTAGCGCGCTCGAGCGCTTTGTCGGGCTTGGCACCGGCGCCCGCGATGAGCAGGAGCAGCACGTCATGCGATGGACGCGTGAGATAGCGGTCGACCGCAGCGCGCGCGTCTTTCTTGAGCGCGTTCACATCTCGAATCACCGCTATTCGGCGATCGGCCATCATCGGCGGAGTTCCAACCAGCGAATCGATTGATTCGGCGTCCAGGTCCGGGCCGCGGCGAATGTCTAGATTGAAGTCGCGCGTGCTCGGGTCCACGGCTGCCTCGACGAGCTGCTGGATGGCGCCGTTCTTCTGGAACTCATCCTCGCCATATACATAGTACGCCCCATCAAAATGACCGGACTTCACAGCATCGCGCAGCGTCTTGTGGGCATTACCAGCCATACGCCCAAATCTAATTTTTGGGACACGACCGCGGGCCGGTACAAAAAGAAAGGCGCCTTAGCGCCCGTCGGTATAGCTCGTGAGTTGTAGCTGCTGCGTTTGCTCAGTTAGCAGAGCGGCAGGCCAGAACGGCATGCCGGCAGAGACAGAGGCAACTATGGCAGTAGCCGGCGCGTTGGTCAGAGTATCCGAGAAGTGCGTTGCGCCGCGAGATAGTGCCCGAGAAGACGCCCGGGATGGCGCCACTGCCACAGCGACCACCGGCGGCAGCACGATGTCCTGTGCCCTAGCTCCCCCCCCCGCTCCGGACGCACGCAGCGATTCCGAGACGTAGCCAAGCATCATCAGCGAAGCGACGGCACCGAACACCGCAACTGTGCGGAAGCTTGCGCCAATCGGGCGATCCTGCTCCGCCCTGCACTGCTCCAGACGCGCTTCGAGCCGTCGGCCGAAGTCGGCTGACGGCTCGATCGGTGTCAGATTGTGGACCACCATCAGCGAGCGACGAACCCGCGTATCCAGGGCCGCACACGTATCGCATTCATTGATGTGCCGCTGCATGCGGACCAGCTCGACACCGGCAAGGGTATCGTCCACAAAGGCACAATGAAGATCACGAAACTCTGAGCAGCGCATTGATCAACAATACCGTGAGAGCAGGGAATAGTTCCAGAGCATCAGCATCCTACCCCAACCACGGCCCAATGATCTCGGCGAAGCTGTTCCGCGCACGGTTGAGACGCGATTTCACGGTGCCAAGATTGGTGTGCGTGATCTCGGCGATCTCCTCATACGACTTGCCCTCGAGCTCACGTAGCACGAACACGTTGCGGTGATGCTCCGGCAGCTGACTGACTGCCTCTTCCACCTTCTCCCGGATATCGCGCTTGCGAAACAGATCGTCCGGCCGGTTTCCGGCGTCCTCGAACTCCAGCGGGCGCTCCTCGTCCTGCCAGTTCTTGGTGATGGACTGGAACAGCACCAGAGGATTGCGCGAGCGGTTACGAAGCTCGTTCTTGGCCAGGTTGGACGCGATGGTGTACACCCAAGTCGAGAACTTCTTGGACCTGTCGAAGCGGTGCAGGTGGCGATACAC
The DNA here is from genome assembly GCA_050998035.1 of Gemmatimonadaceae bacterium. Lineage (GTDB taxonomy): Bacteria > Gemmatimonadota > Gemmatimonadetes > Gemmatimonadales > Gemmatimonadaceae > Fen-1247. The sequence goes on from JBPCQO010000060.1 coordinate 15,032, forward strand.
GCGGATGAACACCTCCTGAACGAGGTCCTCAGCCTTTTCCCGATCGCCGATCGTGCGATATATGAAGTTGAGGAGTCGCGTCTGATAGCGCTCCACGAGCTCTGAGAATGCCCGCTCCTCCCCGTTCAGAAACGCGCTTACGACAGCGGAGTCGTCAGCATGACGGAGGCGTTCGCGAACCGACGAAACTGTGAGCTCCGCATGGGCGAGGGCAGGTACGATTTTACGAACGGCAGTGGCCATTGTGCTTTCCCCTATTCGGACAACTGTTCTAACGCGTGAAGGTCGGGTATCGGCCGGCCCTGGAAGTCCTTCCGAAAGGCAATCGGAACCAGGTAAAAGGGCTTCTCTTTTGTACGCTAATTAGACGCGTTTGGATGTCAGGCGTTAAGGAGCAAAAGGAACAATTGTTATCAGCAATGTTCCGCGCAGGCCCCTCGCGCCACACGTGTGGTACACTCCCACCACACCATGGTCTGAGAGGAGCCGGCCGGCTACGAGTGGCAGCCGTCCACTTTTCCCGTGTCGAGGTGCAGAGTGCAGGTGATATGGCCGCTCTGCATCCGGGCCAGCTCGCTTCCATTGTACGTGGTGACCACTCGGCGCGAGACAGAGCGCGTTTCGGTCGTCCGGCCAGTCGCTGTGACAGTGTAGTTGGATACCTGCACCATCTGGCCGGACAGCGGATATGTGCCTACCGCTCGCGGATGTAAGAAGGTGACGCCTTTCAGGGAGTCGAGCCGGACACCCGCGTAGTGGCGTGCCGACACCGAATCGCGGTGCGTAATAGTGTCAGCGCTCACGCCAGAGCCGTCCCACACCCGTGTGGTCTCTGCACCCAGCAGCCCGCTGGTGGTCTCGTTGCTGCTGTTGTGTGTGGTCCCGCTGACCTTGCCCCCGTCCCCTACCGGACCATGCTTATCAGTCTGGTAGTTGACCTTGGCAGTGGTAGCGCCATCGAAGTGCTGCATGGGCTTGCCGGCTGCATCGAAGAACGTGTACGCTCTGGTGACGATGAGTCCGCGCGCGGTGGTGAAAGGAGCGCAGCTCCAGCTTCCGCTCAATTCGGAGTAGCTGCACTTGGGTGGGGGCGGTGGAGCTGTATTTCCGGTGGGTGCCGAGACATCGGCTGCATGGTTTCGGAGAATTCCCATCTGCGACAGGTACTGATCCCGATCCTGCAGATCCGTTACCGCCGCGTTCCCTCCACTCGTTGCCAGATCAGTGCTGACCTGAGCATCCGTGAGGACTGTGCCAGAAGGGGCTAGAGACCGGTCACTGCTGCATCCAATGGCCGCAATAACAAGCCCAATGGTAGTCAGGCGGCCGAGTGAAAATCCAGGTCCTGTGCGCATGTGAGTCCCTTGTTTTAGCAGGTCCAGCATCACCGAATGATCTGGCAAATACAGCAAATGTTTATTTCGCAGCGATAAATATGCCACTTTCAATCAGTCCCTGAATTGCTGAGCACCAATTGTCGCTACGGCGATGGTTGCGAGTGGCACTATTTACTAGCGCAGCCTAGGGTCTTCGCGCTGGCGATTGCTCTGCAACCAGGGTGTGACCGACACTGCCAGGACCGGGCCCTTGCGCGTTCCTGGGCTCTCTAACACGGGATAAAGAATGTCCAGTCGAAGCGAGCCGGATCCAGCACCGCCCAGCACTACCCGCAGTCCAGCTCCCAGTGCGGTCACCCCAAAGTGGTCGTGCTGCGACAGGGCCGATGCAGTACGAATGGATGTGGCGACGAACACAGCACCGTCCAAGCCGATGGAGCGGATCACGGAACGCAGATGCCGCGCCTGCTCCAACTGTACGGCAAACGCGTTCTCGCTCAGCCGATACGGGGTCGGAATCAGACTGATCGTCGGATCGAATGTCTCCAGTGCCCGCACGTCTGGATCTGGATTCACTAGCTTCTCCGCTGCTCCGTGCAAGCTGTACAGCGTATTACCGCGCCTGGCATAATACGAAAAGAGGCCACGGCTGCTCGCGGCGTCGAAGTTGTGATGGCTCCCGATCAGGTAGCCTGAAGTCCACAGATCTATGGAGACGAGCCGCTCGCGCGACGGGATCCACATCTTTCCGAGCCAGGCGCTTCCGAATGCGGCTCCTCTGCGGCTCACGTCCTCGCGGCCAGCTCCAATCAGCCCTTCCATCTCGAGCCCGAGCGGAATGTCCACCAGAAGCTGCCGTTCGGCTAACCACCCCACGGTATCGAACGCAACGGCCTGACGGGCCAAACCGACTGTGGGCCCATGATATCTGCGCTCCACCAGCCGTGGCCCAACGACGAGTGCGTTGTCCGGTGCATTGAGCGAAGCACGCTCGAAGTCGGCTCCGAACAGGATGGACGTAGCGGTATTTGTAGCCTCGCCGATCCTGCGACCGAAAAGCAGGAACGCCGCGTCCCGTTTGAATGCCTGCTCGACGAGTACGGGATCGCCGCCAAACTGTTCAATCTTGCGTGAGTCCTGTCTGTACCGCGCGAACACCAGCTGAGAGCGCCAGCGGTCGGTCACGCTCTGATCAGCGTTTCTCACGCGCCCGCGGATATCGCTTCCGTCCACGAACCTCGCGGCACGCATCTTCAGGTAAACTGGGAGATTCAGCAGAAATGGATCTGTGTAGCCTACCGCACCGCCAATCTTCCCCTGCCGCGAAGCGATGGAGACGCTCCCTTCTCGGCCCGTTCCCAGGAGGTTACGTTCGTCCAGTCCGCCATACGAGGCGTTGGACTGTACGCCCACGCTTGCGGACAGACTCCACCGGTCGTATGTAGTGACCTGGAGATCGACGCTGTCGGTGCCACAGCGTACCCCCCTGAGCACCACATCGCGAAGGTAGGAGCGATGCCGCAGGCGCCGCATGGACTCTCCGACGGCCGTGGTATCCACCGTGTCGTGGACCGCGAACTGGAGGTCGCGCCGCACTGTACCGGAATGCGTGACCGCGTGCAGGTGCGACGCGAAGCGGCCCACGCCCGGGAGAGCCTTGGGTCCATTGGTCTGTATGTCGAGACTTCGGATCCTGGCACCGGACAGGTTACCGGCAGTGGTGCGCGTGATAGTAGTGTCGCATGAACGTGTCACCGAATCCCGCGCCACCGAATCCCTTGTTACGTGCCGCATCACGTCCTGTGCACCGTTTTGTGCACCGTTTTGTGCACCGCCGCTCGCAGCCAGCCCAAGCGTGGTGCAGAAAGCTGTGCAGCGGATTGCGGCAGTGGCTCGGACCGTGGTGATCATGGGACCGCAAAGGTCAAGCTTTTACCAGGCCTGCGCTAGACGTCCTGGCTTTCCGCGGCTGATACGCGGGCACAGACCGTCCGGGAGTCGTGCAGACGCGGCTTGAATGCCGCTTGAATGCCGCTTGAATACGGCGATAAATTTTAGCGTGACTACCGTACCTATATGGGCAGACGTTCCATCATTCGAACTTTATTGATTCGGCTCCTACTCGGCGGCACGCTCGCGACGACGACAGCCTCTGTAACCGATTTTTACACGTTTGAGACCGTTGCGGGCGACTACACAAAGAAAGTGGACGTCGACGGCCGCGTTCGCGAGTATCGTCTGCACGTCCCTGCTGGGTATGATGGAAAGCACGCACTACCACTGATACTCGCGTTTCATGGGAGCAGCGCGAGCGCGAGCGTCATCGAGCATGAGACGGCGCTGGACCAGCGCGCAGACTCGCTCGGCATCATCG
>JBPCQO010000247.1:0-7422 GCA_050998035.1 Gemmatimonadaceae bacterium
TCGCGCGAGCGGCTCCGCGCACGCATGCGGGAAGGACGCGGTCTGGTCGTCACGCCAACACTGATGGGCGAGCTGCCAGCGAGGTCGCAATCCATGTCGCAAACCGCGTCGCCGGCCAACGCATTGACTGGTTATGACGCGCCGGTCAACCCTGACGTCGCCGCGCGGTACACGGTCGTGCAGGACGCCGCCGCGGCGCGCTCCGACATCATCCGAATGATGGACGCGCTGCCGAACGACGAGCGCAAACAGCTGCCCGACGTTATCGCGTCTGCCGACGCGCTGTACGCACGTATGGAGCTACTCGTGGCCACGATCCACGATCTCGACCGCGCCGACGTACCTGGATGGGGTGACGCTATCGAGACCGAGGTGAAGCAACTCGAGGACGAGGCGAACCCGCTGGACCTGGAGGCGAGTGAGCGACGCGTGCACCGGCTTGCCCAGCTTCGGCGCCAGCGTATCTCGCTGCGCGACCTGCAGCAGCGGCGCGATGCGGCCTCGGAGAAGCTGGCGCGCTGCGTGAGCGCGATGCAGTCCATGCGGCTGGACCTGAGCCGCCTCGCCACTGGCACCCGTTCCTACCAGAGCGTCACCCAGGTCGCAGAGCAGGCCATGCAGCTCGGCCGCGAGGTCGACGCGGTGCTGTACGCGCAGGATGAAATTGCGCGGACGCTGCAGCGAAAAGGGTGACCTGCGCCCCTGTTGCGTAGTCCTGACCAGATGATGATCGGATCTCGGAACATCGGCGTCGCGTGGCTCGCGGCGGTTGTATCGCTTTCTGCGGCAGTCGCGTGCAAGGACTCGCAGGCATCCGCCCGGGACGTGGCGGCCGTCGCGACTGCGGGTACCAGCAGTTCGAAGATGCATCCGGCCGGGAGCCGGCCAACGACGGACAACACCGCCGCTCCGGCTCCCCAGCCCGCAGTTCAGCACCTCGCCCGGCCGGACACGCTGCGTGGGCTGTACGTGAACCGGTGGGCGGCGTTGGGCGACCGCATGTGGGATCTGGTAGGCACCGCGCGGCGCACCGAGGTCAACGCACTCGTCATCGACGTGAAGGACGACCGCGGATTCGTGCTGTACAAGTCGCGCGTCCCGCTGGCGCAGCAGATCGGTGCCGACACCAACCGGCCGATGTCGCCCAGGCGGCTGCACGCAATGTTCGATTCGCTACACGCGGCTGGCGTGTATCCGATCGCCCGCATAGTGGTCGTGAAAGACCCGCTGCTGGCGAGCAAGAAGATCGAGTGGGCAATCAAGCGCCGCAAAGACATGCAGCCGTGGCTGGACAAGAACGGGCATCCATGGCTCGACCCAACGCAGCGCGGAGTGTGGGAGTACGCCGTGGATCTGGCGCGTGAAGCGTACGACATGGGCTTCAGTGAAGTCCAGTTCGACTACGTGCGCTTCCCGGACGAGGACAGGCTCGTGCGCGAGGCAACCTTCCCGCTAGCCAAGGGGCGTCTTCGTGCGCAGGTGATTCGCGATCAGCTTGAGTTCGCGCACACCGCGCTCAAGGCGACCGGCATGCCAATGACTATCGACATATTTGGCCTGACCGCGACCGACACCACCGACATGGGCATCGGCCAGAAGTGGGAGCTGCTGGCCGACCGCGCCGATGTGGTGTTGCCCATGGTGTACCCATCGCACTTTGCGCCTGGCACGTATGGATTGGGCAATCCAAATGCGCATCCGTACGCGACCATTGCGCACGCCATAAAGGACATGAAGCGCCGGAGCGCGCCGATTCAGGGGGCGGCCAAGATCGTCCCGTGGTACCAGGACTTCACCCTCGGACCGCCGCACTACAACGCGCCAGAGGTACGGGCGCAGATCAAGGCAGGGTACGATAACGGCGTGTACAGCTGGGTACTTTGGAACCCCGGGAGCAAGTACCATACGGATGCTCTGGAGCCGCGGTAAGGCCCCAGGAATGGTGCGCCGGTGCAGCCGATCACAAAACGTGCTATAATTGCCCGCCAGCACTCCGTTCAGTGCCAGCGGCGCGGCAGCATAGGGCCAGTCATTCGCTGGGCAGCCAACTAAACCTTCAGACCGCGAGCCGCATGGCCGAGCCGACGTCAACCGTCCCGGAGCCCGAGGTACAGGTATCTCAACAGCCGCACGACCAGGGGGCTCAGTCACTCGAGTTCCCGCTCGGCTGGCTTTTGGACAACGCCACTCCATCCATCAAGTACCGTGCAGCGGTGGACGTGGCCGGGCTGCCATCCAACGAAGCCCTGGCGTCGCTGCCGTATGCGTCGCCGATGGCGATCCAGATCGCACTGGCGCAGTCTCTGGACGGGATGTGGAGCGAGCGGATGCTGTCGCTCCCCCAGTCGCCCGAGGCAGGCATCAAGGGACTAGGAACGATCCCCGCCGTGCGCAGGCTGTTGGAGAATGGCTGGGACCGTGAATCGCCACCGCTTGCACACGCGCGTCGCCCGCTCTTCCGTTTGCTCTCGGAGGACAACGACCCGCACTACCTGTACGAGCTGCGTGGGGCGACCACCAATCCCGAGTCCGCGCTTCGCGGCAGGCAAATCCTGCGTGAGGCGGCCGCGGCGGCGCTGGCGCAGGCCGGCTACGAGGCAGATCCGCGCATTCGGGGCGCCGCGCGGCGCATCCTGGAGCGGATCGACGCGTTTCTTGATTCCGCTCTCTCGGACAAGCCGTGGGTTCGCATCGGGAACCGGCACGTGCTGTCGGAAGGCGCGTCCCCGCCGTCGATCTATGCGCTAGTGATGCTGGCGCACATGCCCATCTTTCGAAGCGAGCATTATCCGGAGATGGAACGGCTGTACGCGTATCTCGCACAGCCCAAACCATCACAGGAAGCGGTTCAGCTGTATGGCAAGGAGGTGATCACCCAGCCACACCTGGTGATGGGCGACATGCTGCACAATCGCAACGTCGTCGACAGCGACGTTCCGTTCGCGCTCATGTGGCTGGAACTCATGGCGCGGTTCGGCTTTCTCAAGCGGAACGATAACTGGCTCAAGCTGTTCGAGCGGTTCGCCTCGGACCGCAAGCGCGACCGGGTCTGGCGTCCGCACAAGGGGCAGGAGATGCCGCAGTCAACCAACCCGTACGTGTGGGCGACGTTCCCGCTGGAGGATCAGCAGGAGGGTAATAGTAATGGGCGCTGGACTGACGTGACGTTCCGCATCGGTCTCATCGCTCGGCTCTCCGGTTGGCGAATAGAGCTGGTCTGACGCAGGCGTTAATTCCATACCCACCCACGACATCGCTGCCTGAGCTTCTGCCGGGGCCGCTTCCGGGGCGGCTCCCGCCAGACGCGATGTTTCCCGCCGGCGATAATCGCTTTCGCGTTCGGTTCGTGACTTTGCCATCGGGGCTGCGACTGCGGGTGATAGAGTGCGGGGACGAGCGCGCCAGTCGAGTGGTTGTATGCGTGCATGGTTGGGCCTGCTCGGTCTACTCGTATCGTTTGCTGATGCCGTTGCTCGCCGCGAGAGGGATGCGCGTTGTAGCGATGGATCTCCAAGGGCACGGTCTGTCGGACAAGCCCGCCGATGCTGGGCAATACACGCTCGGGACACTTACTCGGAGCGTGCGTGAAACGATGGACGCACTCGCGATTCAGCGCGCCACGCTGGTCGGTCACTCCATGGGCGGCCCCGTCTGTGCTCGAATCGCCGCGGGCGAGCGCGATCGTGTCGCGGGTCTGGTCCTTCTCGCGCCCGCCGGGTTCGGAACGGAATGGCCGATCCGTCTGGGAGCGGCGTTGACTCCGAGGTTCGTCAGCCCGTTGCTACCACATCTCACGCAGCGATGGTTGTTTGCCCTGGTGCTGAAGATGGCCTACGGCACGCTACGTCCGACGACAGATGAAGTTGTTGACGAATACTGGGCTCCGAGCCAGTTCCCAGAGTACACGCGCGGCATGTGGGACATACTGCATCGCTTCGACTGGAGGGCCGGGTCGGACCACTATTACGACGATATCCAAGTGCCGACAGCGGTGCTCACCGGAACGCTGGACCATTTTGTGGTTCGTCGCTGGGCTATGAGTTACGCCAGAGTGCTGCGTCACGCCACGATCGTGACGATTGCTGGGTGTGGTCACGTGATCGCCGAGGAGGATCCGGAGGCGGTTGAGAAGGCGGTGCTCGGGTTGGGAGGGTAGCGCGGCTGCGTATTCGTGCCGTTGATATCAGGCCGGTCATTCACGCCGGCATCACCTTCACGAGTCCGTGCTGGAAAGAGCCGTGATGAACGCTGCGAGACGGAGCGGCGTTACGAAGCGGGTGACCTGTCACGGATCAGACACGCTTTCGCGACACAGCAGCTGGTGGACGGTTACGACGTCACGACCAACCAGGAGCATACAGGACTTGCGCGGTCACAGGGATGTGAGCACGACGATGATTTACACGTACGCATTGAACAAGGGTGGTCGCGGAGTGCGGAGGCCAGCTGACAGGTTGGGTTGACGGGCTGGAAGGAGAGGGAGTGTGGTTTTCAGGTCGCTCGGCTCAGGCTGCGGAGATTGCAGCATAAGACCGAGAAGGTTATGGCTGAGAAACGTGTAACCGTCTGGCGCTGCGCGAGATACGTCTTGCGGGGCAGACGGGGAAGGAGCAGCTTATTGTGCATACTTGCAGCGTTTTCAAAGCAGAGCTTTGCAGTCCAGTACGCATTAGGCGCCCAAGCAGCCACGAGGTCGTGAAAGAAATCGTTCTGCAGAACTTCTTCGAAGGTCACGCGGCGGTTGAGGAACTCGTCGCCGATGTCGTCAGAGCTTTCGATCGGCACGTCAATTCTTCCGGCACCGTGTTTTCCCGGCTGAACAGTGTTCCGATGAATCACGAATTCGCCGTCGCGAGTACGGACATCATGAAGCTCATCGACGCGGTGCAGACCGAGAAGCTGACGTTGGAGGCTCTTGACGCTATCTGCTTCTGCTTGGAGGCGTCAGATCATTTCCATTGGGATACCGACACGGTCGACGGTGAGCGAGTTGCCAACAGCCTTTTCTGGCTGGGCACGCCGGAAGTCAACTATCCGCTTACTGCGTCCGCGCTCGGCAAAGTTCGGCGCTACCTGCAAACTGGCGAGGAAACGTTCACCGACGTTGATCTCCGTGCGCCTGGCGACCGGCCTTACCTTGTCGGCGGGAACGAGATGCATCGCGATCCGGGTGTCTAACGAACGCTGAACTTGACGAGCGATCTACGGAAGCTCGCTGCGCTCGCATTTTATTGGACTCGCTCGCAACTTAGCTGGGGCGTTTGCTGGCCACACGCGCTCGCGGCATTCCCGTTTCCCTCACGCTGGAGATTCTGTGGCGCTGCCCGAGGAAGTCGTTGAGAGCGTACAGGTGCCGCGCATTGGACCCTACTCCCAGGCCGTCCGGGTCGGCGACCTGGTGTTCACCGCTGGCCAGCCGGGGATCGACCCGGCCACGGGCCAGGTGGCAGGGCCCACGTTCGAGGCCCAAGCCCGTCAGGCATTCGCCAACCTGAGGGCGGTGCTCGAAGACGCGGGCAGCCGGCTGGAGCGCGTCGTTAAGGTGACGTGCTACGTTGCCGACGCCGAGGCTTTCGGTGTCCTCAACGCGCTCTTCGCGGAGTACTTTCCCGAGAGCCCGCCCGTGCGCTCGACGCCCGTAGTTGCGCTGCCGCGCGGATTGCTCTTCTCCATTGACGCGATCGCGGTGGCGGAAGCGCCTCCACGCATCAGCGGGCCGGCCGCATAATAAACGCCACCCCCAACACCGCATATCCGAGGTTCACATGAAGCGAGTCACTGGCATCGGCGGCGTCTTCTTCAAGGCAAAGGATGCACCTGCTCTGCAGGCTTGGTACAAGCGTCATCTCGGCATCGATGTCCAGGAGTGGGGCGGTACCGCGTTCACCTGGACCGACTCGGATGGCAATCCAACCGGCGGAACGACCGTCTGGTCCGTGGGTCCGGAGGAAAGCGAACAGTTTGCTCCAAGCGAAGCCTCATTCATGGTCAACTACCGCGTCGAAGACCTCCACACTTTAGTCGCGGCGCTCAAAGCGGAAGGCTGCAACGTCCTCGACAAGATCGATGACTCTGAGTACGGCAAGTTTGGCTGGGTCATCGATCCTGAGGGCAACAAGGTCGAATTGTGGCAACCACCTGTCGGTCAATGAAACGCGCCCACGCTCCGTGCGGCAGTCTGCCGACCCGGCAGCCATTCTTGCGAACGCTCGCCTGATTTGGGGCACGTTTCCGCTGTTCGTTTTCTTCGAAGTCGTTCGCCTTTTCACCCCACGTGTCCGTCGAGATCGCGCCGCTGCGGTCTAACGAACGCTTCACCAGACGGGCGATTCAAGGATTGCGAATGCTTCGCGTTCGCTTTCATGGGTTCGCCCGCAGCTGAGCTCGGGCGTTCGGCGGCGGCACCACCTCGCTCTATCGCGCGACGTTATGAATAACGCGATGGCTACGAACCGCACGATTGAACCGAGTGACTGAATGCGAGTGGATGTCTATGTCAACTACCCGGGCAGCTGTGAGGAGGCGCTCCGCTTCTACGAGCAGCCGAAATGTCGTCGGCGATTAAATCGTGTTCTGGCGCACGGTGCGTATGCCGTCCGCCAATTGGCGAGTGCCATACAGGGACACGTTGTTTCATCGAGCGAGTGTGAAAGCGGCGTTTCTTATGTGTACAGGCTCACGTGGCGAGGAACTTCCGGATGTTCTCCGCCTGTCCGGCCCAGCCCTGCGAGTCCATGCTGAACGCTTTCGCGCGGCGCGACTCCGGGATCGCGTCGAAGCCCGACTCGACAATGGTGAGCTGCGTACCGCTGGCCGCGTCTTCAAGCGTGAACGACACCAGCGTGGTCGGCTCGGCGGAGTAGTCGATTCCTTCGGCGATGGCGTATGGGTGCCATCGGAAGGAGAAGAACCGCTCCGGCTCGATCGTCTCGATCCAGATCGTCATCGTCACGTGATCGTAATTACGAATGTTGATCTTCCCACTGACCTCGGCGCCCGGAGCGAACGGAGCCGTGAGTGACACACCGAACCATGCGTTGAACTGCGCGACGTCGGTGAGTGCTCGCCAGACGCGCGAGCGAGGCGCATCGAGGGTTATCTGCTTTTCGATGCGATCGGCAGAGGTGGAAGTTGCGATCGCTGCGGTAGTTGCGGTTGGGGTGGGCATGGAAATAGTTAGTCGGAGTCTGAAGGGTTGTTGTCGGGATGGCGCAGCAGCTCGACGAGCCGCTCGATGCGCGTATCCCAGAGGCGTTCGTAGCCGCGGAGCCAGTCGTCGGCGCGCGCGAGCGGCCGCGGGTTGATGCGGACGTAGTGGATGCGTCCACGCACTGTGCGTTTCACGAGTCCGGCTCGCTCGAGGGTCTGGATGTGCTTGGACGCCGCTGCGAGCGACATCCGATACGGCGTCGCAAGCTCGCC